>NZ_JBHVKW010000071.1:0-44277 GCF_042797905.1 Amycolatopsis sp. NPDC057786 | reverse complement strand
GACCCGCCCGCCCGCACACCCCCCCCCCGTTGCCAACCCAACTTACCCAACCTACAACGTGCCCAAAGTGGCTTTCGCACCACGAAACACCAGGCGGGATCAGGGCTCGAAGGCGTTCCCCGTCGCGATCTTCGGCCGCCCCAGCTCCACCGGCTCCCCGACGCGAGCCCGCCGGTAGACCGCCACGGTCGCCTCGGCGATCCGGCCCCAGTCGAAGTCCGCGGCCAGCCGCGACTGCGCGGTCAGCGCCCGCCGGGCTGCGGCGACCTCGTCGTCCAGCACCGCCTCGACGGCGTCCCCGAGGGCGTCGACGTCGCCGGGGCTGAACGCCAGGCCGGTCTCGCCGTCGACGACGACCTCGCCGAGCCCGCCCGCGGTCGAAGCCACCAGCGGTGCCTTCGCGGCGGCCGCCTCCAGCGCGACGATGCCGAACGGCTCGTACCGGCTGGGAAGCACGACGGCGTCGGCCGCGGCCAGTACGGCGCGCAGTTCGCGATCGGACAGATGCCCGACGAAGTCCACCGCGCGGCGCACGCGAAGTTTGCGGGCCTGGTCGACCAGTTCCTCCAGATGCCGTCCCTTGCCGGCGACGACCAGCCGCGTCCCCGGTTTGGCGCGGCGGATCCGGGGGAGCGCGGCGAGCAGGTCCTGCACGCCCTTCTCCCATTCCAGCCGTCCGAAGTAGAGCAGCAGCGGCGCGCCGGAGGGGCTGTAGACCTCGCGCGCGTGCGCGACCTCCTCCGCGGGCACCTGCCAGGTGCGTTCCTCGATGCCGTTGTGGATCACGGTGACCGCGTCGCCGTCGACCTCGAACAGATGCGCCACCTCGCGGCGCATGGCCTGCGAACAGGTGATCAGCGCGTCCGAGCGGTTCGCGAGCCACCATTCGACCGAGTGAACCTGCTGGTTCAGCGGATGCGAGAGCCAGCCGGAGTGCCGTCCGGCCTCGGTGGCGTGGATCGTGCCGACCAGCGGCACCCGCGCGGCCTCCGCGATCGCGATCGCGGGATGGGTGACCAGCCAGTCGTGCGCGTGCACCACGTCCGGCTGCCAGGTGCGCAGCAGGTCGGTGGCGGCGCGGACCATCGCGTGCCCCATGGCCAGCGTCCACGCGACGAGGTCCCGTTCGAAGGTCACGTGCATCGGGTCTTCGGCGACCCGGATGATCCGGACGCCCTCGACCACGCGATCGGTCCTCGGGTGGGTCTCGGCGTCGGTGCCCGCCGTGTGACGGCACAGGACGACCACGTCGTGCCCCTGCCGGGCGAGATGCCTGGCCAGGGCGTGGACGTGCCGTGCGAGTCCGCCGACGACCACGGGTGGGTACTCCCACGACAACATCAGCACGCGCATGGGTGGAGGTTACTCGTGAGTCGGTCGTCACCGGGACGGGGCGATCACCCCTCCCGGTGAACCCGATCGAGCGCGACAGGAGCGACGATCTTTGCCACCATCGGGTTGATGACGTCCTCGGTGAACGCGGCCGGACCGGCCTTCGAAACCGTCGAACCGGTGCTCTCGACGCCGTGGTCCGCGCAGGTCGGGCCCGGTAACGCGCGGCCGGAGTATCCGCGTCCGCGGCTGGTCCGCGAACGCTGGCTGAACCTCAACGGCGTCTGGGAGTACGCGGGCAGCGGCTCGCCCGGCCGCGACGGGTACGGCGAGCGGATCCTGGTTCCCTTCCCGCCGGAGTCGGCGCTCTCCGGTATCGTGCGGCGCGACGAAACCCTCTGGTACCGCAAGGTTTTCGAGGTCCCGTCCGGTTGGGACGGTCAGCGGGTGCTGCTTCACTTCGGCGCCGTCGACCAGTCGGCGACGGTCTGGGTGAACAACCAGAAGGTGGCCGTCCACGAAGGCGGGTACACGGCCTTCAGCGCGGACATCACCGGCGTGCTGCGCCCGTCGGGATCACAGGAACTGACCGTCCGCGCGACGGACCGCACCGACGCTTCGACGCACCCCGTCGGCAAGCAGCGGAACGACCCGGGAGGGATCTTCTACACCGCCGCGTCGGGGATCTGGCAGACCGTCTGGCTGGAGCCCGTGCCGTTCGAACACCTCCGGGATCTCCAGGTGACGCCGGATCTCGAAGGGGTGACGGTTGTGCCCAAGGTCACAGGCGGCGCCTGGGTGGAGCTGATCGTGAGCGAACCCGATGGCCCGGAAGTGGCACGCGTCGAGGGAGAGGCAGGACAGCAGTTGCGCGCGGAGGTCCCTTCGCCGCGCCTCTGGACACCCGACGATCCGTATCTCTACGACCTTCAGGTCCGTTTGCTCGACGAGAGCGGCAACGCGCTCGACGTCGTCGACTCCTACACCGGGCTCCGTACGATCGGGACGGTCGCCGACGCCCATGGCAGGCCGCGGATCGCGCTCAACGGCCGGATCACCTTCCTCCACGGCCCGCTCGACCAGGGGTATTGGCCGGACGGGATCCACACCGCCCCCACCGACGAGGCGTTGCGGTTCGACCTGGAGAAGACCAAGGAACTCGGCTTCAACTTCGTCCGCAAACACGTAAAGGTCGAGCCGGAACGCTGGTACCACTGGACGGATCGGCTGGGCCTGCTCGTCTGGCAGGACATGCCCTCGCTCACCGTCTCCTTCGACGGCCCGCCAGGGACGGCGCCCGATCCGGTGCCGGAGGCGAAGGCCCGGTTCGAGGCGGAACTGATCGAGATGATCGAGCAGTTGCGCGGGGTGACCTCGATCGTCGGGTGGGTGCCGTTCAACGAGGGCTGGGGCGAATTCGACACCGCGCGGATCGCGAAACTGGTGAAGGACCTCGACCCGGCCAGGCTCGTCGTCGCGAACAGCGGGGTGAACTGCTGCTTCTCGCGGCCGGACACCGGCGCGGGCGACGTCTACGACGACCACACCTACGTCGGGCCGGGAAAGCCCTCGGTGAAGGACGACAGGGTGATCGTCGACGGCGAGTACGGCGGGCTCGGTCTGGTCCTCGACGACCACCGCTGGCCGGGAGAGCCCCAGGCCTACGAGATGACGCTGACCTCGGCACAACTGACGAAGCGCTATGCCGAGGTCAGCGAGCACCTCGAAAAGGTCGTCGCCGGAACCGGCCTTTCCGGCGCGATCTACACCCAGACCACCGACGTCGAGAACGAAGTCAACGGCTTGCTCACCTACGACCGGCGGGTGGTGAAGGCCGACGCGGCGACCGTCGCGGCCCGCAATCGCGCGGTCATCGAGGCCGGTCAGTCCGGCTGCGCCTGAACCGGGCCGCCCGCGTCCCGGATCCGGACGGGCACCCCGAGCAGCCGAGAAGGCAGCTGCCCGTGGTCGTGACCGGGGTTCATCCACACGTCGATCGTGGGTGTTCCCTCGGCCTCGCCCTGCCCGACGCCGACCACTCCGGGGACGTCGTCGAGCCACCGGGACGCCGCCACGAGCGCGGCGTCGATGTCGGCCACTACGGATGCACCCGGATCCCGAGCGACGCTTCGACCAGCGAGATCCGGTTGATCACGGTGACCACCGGCGAGCCGGCGAACAGCAGGCCGACGGCGTTCTCGCTCAGGTCCGCCACGAGGCTGCCCGAGTCGCCACCGGCCGACATGTCGGTGGTCAGCAGCTGCTGCGCGAACCGGGCCACCCTGCCGCCGCCGTAGTTCACGTCGACGGTGGCGTTGATGTTCGTGATCCGCCCGGTCGTCCAGTTCGTGGTCCGGCCGGTCTTCTGCACGAGCGTGCCGACCGCGGGCGCCACGTTGGTGCCCTTGAGCTCGCCGACCCAGAAGATCCGCCGGTCGAGGTCGTGGAACTGGCCTTCGGCGATCGCGGCGTCGACGAAGTTCACCGGCACCGGCTGCCCCGGCTGGATGAACTTGATCGGCACGAACCGGCTGAGCCTGGCGATGACGTCGGTGGGGACGACGCCGCCGTCGAACGGGCCGGGCTGCAGGATCGGGTCGCCGATGGCGGCCGCGTTGGAGTTCGCCAGCACATGGTTGTTGCTCAGGATGTAGTACCTCGGCGGTTTGCCGGGCAGTGCCGTCGCGTCGTAGACCGCGGTGCCGTAGGTGCCGGCGGTGATCTTGAAGTGGCCGACGCTCAGCCCGCCGAACGCCGGGCGGAACCGCTTGGCCAGGGTGAACGGACCGACCTGCTCACGGGCGAGCTCGTCGGGGCGGGCGAGCGTCGGCGCCTGGGGCTCGTCGAGCATCGTGGCGGCGCCGTTCACCTTCGGCGCGGCGATGCTGCGGCCCGCCTGGAGCACCCCGACCTCCTGGACGTCGGTGGGCACACCCGCCAGCGTCGCCGGGACGAGGTCGTCGTCACGCAGCATCTCGTGCGGCATCTTCGTGTCGACCAGGACGGTGATCGCCTTCTCGCCGGTGTCCGCGCCCCCGGACCATTTGGTACCGAGCGCGACACCCACCACGTTCTGCCGGTTCAGCAACGACTCCTCTTCGGCCGCCTGCACGCTCGCGAGGGAGAGGAAATCGTCCGGGATCATATTGTTTTCGATCATGTCGGCCACACTTTTCTGGTTGTCGGCGTTGACGAAGTGCGGGACTCCCGACGAAAGAGTGTTCCCCTGTCGGCGGGGCGGCGCCATAGTGCAATCGGGTACGTCGCTTCACCGGGGAATGTCAATATTTCCCTTGTGTGGCAAGGGTTTGTGATCGAGCAACCGGCCATCGCGCGAGTGGCGGGGATATTCGAGGACTTTGGTCACCGGATCGCCGGAAAAGGAAACAGGCCGACTCCGGAGAGTCGGCCTGTTCGGTGGAAAGCGCGGTTCAGCCGATCGTGGCGTCGATCGCTTTGGTGATCACTTCGTCCTCGGGTTCGGTGCGCGGGCGGAATCGTCCCACCACTTCACCGGACGGGGCGACGAGGAACTTCTCGAAATTCCACTGCACATCGCCGGCGGCGCCTTCCGCGTCGGCCGCCTTGGTCAGTTCGGCGTAGAGCGGGTGCCGGGTTTCGCCGTTCACGTCCAGCTTTTCGAACAGCGGGAACGAAACGCCGTACGTCGTCGAGCAGAAGGTCTGGATCTCCTCGGCGGTGCCCGGCTCCTGGCCCGCGAACTGGTTGCACGGGAACCCGACGACGGAGAAACCCTTGTCCGCGTAGCGTTCCTGCAGCTTCTCCAGCCCGGTGTACTGCGGCGTCAGCCCGCACTTCGACGCCACGTTCACCACCAGCAGCGTCTTGCCCTCGAGCGCGCCGAGCGTCGTGTCCTCGCCCGCGAGCGTCTTCAGCGGAATGTCGTGGATCCCCATGCTCTCCCTTTCGTCATTTCCTCAGCAGATCACGCGCGTCGACGTGACCGAAGGGCCCGTCGTCGCACCGGAACGCGGCCGCGGTCTCCCGCGCGCGGTCGAGCGCTCCCTCACGGAGCAGTCCGGCGAGCGTGTCGAACCGTTCGGTGTGCACCCTCGCCCGCCGCCGCGCGTAGTCGGCGGCGGAATCCTTGGTGACCATGAACGCCCAGTCGCTCGACAGCGCCAGCATCGCCTCGGCGACGGCCTGGTCGCGGACGGCGTCGCGGGTCGTCGTGTCCATCCCGGTGACCAGGTCGAGCATCCGGTGCTGCAGCGCGGTGTTGTCCCGCACCATGTCGGCGACCTGCTCGCCGTCCCAGACCCGCCAGTCCTTGCCCGAGCCCCACGACGACGCCGGGAGATCGACCTTCCCGCCGAGGTGACCCGCTTCGAGCGCGCCCTTGAGCGTGGTGACGCGGACACCCGCCTCGGGCAGCGCGCGCAGGACACCTTCCAGCCAGGCCGGGCCTTCGTGCCACCAGTGCCCGAACAGTTCCGTGTCGTACGCGGCGACGACGAGCGATTCGCGGCCGTGCTCGGCCTTGAGCGAACGCAGGCGGGCGACGACGGTGTCGACGAAGTCCTGGACGTGGCCGCCGAGGGTGGCCGCCGCCATCGCCGGGTCGTACGGCGCCTTGTCCGGCGGCTCGACGGTCTTGCCGGTCACGCGCGAAGGTTTGAGGCCGACTTCGTGCGCCCAGGTGTGGAAGTCGCGGTAGGCGGCGTGACCGGGGTAGCCGGCCTTCGGCGACCAGACGCGGTACGTGACTTCGAGGTCGCGGCCGAAGCAGACGACGTCGGAATCACCGACGGTCCGCGCCGCCGACGTGTCGCCGTGCAGGGAAGGCCCGTCGACCATGAACCGCCGGACGCCCGCGGCGGCGTATCCGGCTTCCATTCCGGGCGCGTAACCGCATTCAGGTGCCCAAATGCCCTCGGGACGCCGCCCGATCCGCAGCGCGGTGTCGGCCAGCCCGCCGCGCAGCATGAAGTCGCGGACCGCCGGGTCGAGCAGCGGCTGGAACGGATGCGCCAGCGGACCGCCGAGCAGCTCGATCGTCCCATTGTCCACAAAGGACCGGAGAATCGGCGAGAAACCGTGACGCCAGCGCGTTTCGAGTTCTTCCGAGGCCTTCACCGCTGTCCGGTACTCGCTCGCCGCGAGGTCGCGCAGCAGCGGGTCGCCGCGCCAGAGCGTGGACGCGTGCCAGGCGCGCAGCTGCCAATGCCCCAGCCAGTCATGGAAGGCGTCGATGCAGTACGGGTCGTCGAGCTGGGCGGCGAGGATCGGCGTCATGCCGAGGGTGAGGACGTCTTCGCGGCCCTCGTCGGCGAAGCGGCGCAGGAGGTCGACCATCGGCAGGTAGGAATGCGCCCACGCCTGATAGAGCCATTCTTCGCCGACCGGCCAGGATCCGTGGTGCGGCAGCCACGGCAGGTGGCTGTGCACGACGAGGCAGAAAGTGCCCTCGTAGTCGCTCATCGGCGCACCGCCACGGCCACGAGGTCGAGGCTGGCGTCGAGGTTCTCACCGTGGATGGCGAAATCCGCGGCCTGGATG
Organism: Amycolatopsis sp. NPDC057786; assembly: GCF_042797905.1. Classification (NCBI taxonomy): domain Bacteria; kingdom Bacillati; phylum Actinomycetota; class Actinomycetes; order Pseudonocardiales; family Pseudonocardiaceae; genus Amycolatopsis; species Amycolatopsis sp. NPDC057786. The sequence continues at coordinate 37,425 of NZ_JBHVKW010000071.1, read as the reverse complement.
GCTTCGACGTCGGCGAGCAGTTCCGCCGGCCAGGTCGCCTGCCCCGGCAACTGCCCCATGACGACGTCGAGCTGCGCGTCGATGATCGAGCCGCCGTACTTGGTGTCGAGCTTCGCGACGCCCTCGCCGTGGTGGAGACCGTGGAGCGTCTCGACCTCGAAACCGGCGTCACGCAGCAGTTCGTCCAATTCGGACGGTGCGAGTTCCCTGGTGTGGAACGGGTTGAGCGGGGTGTCGCTGTCCGGGGTGAAGGTCAGCCGGTTGGGCGTGGTGACGATCAGGCGTCCGCCGGGGGAGAGCACGCGGCGGCATTCGGCGAGGAAGGCGGCCTGGTCCCAGAGGTGCTCGATCACCTGGAAGTTCGCGACGACGTCGACCGAGGCGTCCCGCAGCGGCAGGAACACGAGGTTCGCCCTGGCCACGCCGATGGCGGGGTAGCGGCGGGCGACGTGCTCGGTGGTGGGGACGTCGTAGTCGAGCGCGAGCACCCGCTCGGCGACCGTGGCGATGAGCCCGGCGCCGTAGCCCTCGCCGCACCCGGCCTCCAGGACGGTCTTGCCTTCGCACAGGGACAGGAGCTTTTGGTACGCGGCCTCGTGGCGGCGGTACCAGTAGTTTTCCTCGGCGATGCCCGGCACGGTGCGTTCACCGGTGAGGTGCAGCGCTTCGGCCCTGGTGGCTGGGGTGGTCACGCCGCGACCCTACCGGCCGGTCACTTCGGCCCGTGTGTCACGTTTCGCGGCGCTGCGCAGTCCAGGAGGTATGCAAAGGACATTCACCCGCGTACTGCTCGCCGTCTTCGGTCTCATCGAACTGCCCGTCGGGCTGTGGCCGCTGTTCAGCCCGGACGGCTTCTACCGGGACTTCCCGGGGTTCCGCACCGGCTGGGTGGCGATGGACGGACCCTTCAACGAACACCTGATCCAGGACTTCGGCGGCCTCAACCTGGCGCTTTCCGCGATCCTGATCGGCGCCGCCGTGATCGGGACGACCGCCGTTGCCAGGCTGGCGGCGCTCGCCACCTTCTGCTTCGGACTGCCGCACTTCCTCTACCACCTAGGCCACGTCTCGCATTTCGAGCCGGTGGACCAGGTGCTGATCATCGTGACGACGGCGCTGGGCGCGGTGCTCCCGGTGGTGCTGGCGCTGCTCCCCTCGAAGCGGGTCACACCGGCGACACCGTGATGCCGATGGCGCCGGGGCCGAGGTGGGCGCCGAGGATCATGCTGGCGTCCACCAGCGTGCTGTCGACCATATGCGGCAGCCGTGCCCGCAACCGCCCGCCGATCTCGAGATCGCGTTCGTCCGGGCCGAACCGGGTGATGGCGACCTCCACGTCCTGATCGCCCGCGCACTCCACCGCGAGGTCGACGAGTTTGTTGAGCGCCCGCCGCTGGCCCGGGACCCGGGTCAGCGGGGCGACCTCGCCGTTCTTCACCGTCAGCAGGGGTTTGATCGAGAACGCCGAGCCGAGGAAGGCCTGCGCGGCGCCGATCCGGCCGCCGCGGCGCAGGAACTCCAGCGTGTCGACGTAGAGGATCTCCCGGCTGCCGCGGAACCGGCGTTCGGCCGCGTCGATCACCCGGGTGGCCTGCCCGCCCGCCGCGGCGACCTTGGCCGCCGAGGTCGCCGCGAAACCGAGGCTCATCCCGGTGGTCCCGCTGTCGAGGACGTGCACGGGGACGTTCACCTGCTGGGCGGCCTCGCGGGCGGCGTTCACCGTCTCCGACATGCGGCCCGAGATGTGGATGCTGACGATCGCGGAGGCGCCCTTGCTCGCGGCGTCCTGGAACGCCCAGAAGAACGCGGCGACCTCGGGCGGCGCCGTCTGCACCGGGGTCCCGGCGCGCAGATGACCGATGATCTCCTCGCGGTCGTAGCGGTTCTCTTCGTCGAACTGCTCTCCGACCTGCAGTTGCACCTGAACGACGCCGATTCCCCAGCGTTCGGCGACCGGGGCGGGAAGGCAGGCGGTCGAGTCCGTGATCACGGCGACGGGGCCGGGCATGGAACGCATGGTCGGGCAGGCTATCGCCTCACTCCCGGCGCGAGTACCCCGGAATACGGCCGTTCGGGTTAGTCGGCCGGTAACACTCACTTCCGGGTGAATTACCTGGACGATGGTCCCACTAAAACGTGCATCCAGGTGAATGAGGTCACCTCGGCGGGCCGCGGCACTGAAATGGCCCTAATCTACCGGCCAGTAGAGCTGTTGCCCCGTGGCCGACGCCGGCCACCAACGGGAGGTCGAAGTAGACCCATGACGAACATCGTTGTCCTGGTCAAGCAGGTACCGGACACCTACTCGGAGCGGAAGCTCTCCGGTGCCGACAACACTCTTGACCGCGAATCCGCCGACGCCGTGCTCGACGAGATCAACGAGAAGGCCGTCGAAGAAGCCCTGAAGATCAAGGAAGCCGGCGAGGGCGAGGTCACCGTCGTCTCGGTGGGTCCCGACCGCGCGACCGACGCGATCCGCAAGGCGCTGTCCATGGGCGCCGACAAGGCCATCCACGTCTCCGACGAGGCCCTTCACGGCTCCGACGCCATCGCCACCGCCAAGGTGCTGGCCGCCGCGATCTCCAAGGTCGAAGGCTTCGACCTGGTCATCACCGGTAACGAGGCCTCCGACGGCCGCGGTGGCGCCGTGCCGGCGATCATCGCCGAGCTGCTCGGCCTGCCGCAGCTGACCCACGTGAACGAGCTGACCGTCGACGGCACCTCGATCAAGGCCGACCGCTACACCGAGGACGGCGTCACGCACCTCGAGGCGAACCTGCCCGCGGTGGTGAGCGTCGGCGAGAAGATCAACGAGCCGCGTTACCCCTCCTTCAAGGGCATCATGGCCGCGAAGAAGAAGCCGGTCGAGACGCTGACCGTCGCGGACCTCGGCGTCGACGCCGGCGAGGTCGGCCTCGGCAACGCCTGGTCGTCCGTGCTCGAAGCCTCCCCGAAGCCGCCGCGCACCGCCGGCGAGCGCGTCGAGGACGAGGGTGACGGCGGCAGCAAGGTGGCCGCCTACCTGGTCGCGCAGAAGCTCATCTGAGACAGGTTTCGAGGAGGAATAGGGAAATGGCTGAAGTACTCGTCCTCGTCGACCACGTCGACGGTGAAGTCAAGAAGGTCACGCTCGAGCTGCTGACCGCCGCTCGTGAACTGGGTGAGCCGTCCGCGGTCGTCGTCGGCCCGACCGGCACCGCCGCCAAGGCGAAGGAAGCCCTCGCCGCGCACGGCGCCGCCAAGGTGTACGTCGCCGAGGGCGACAACGCCACCGGCTTCCTGGTCACCCCGAAGGTGGACGTCCTCACCGCGCTCGCGGAGCGGACCTCCCCGGCCGCCGTGCTCGTCGCGGCCAGCGCCGAGGGCAAGGAGGTGTCCGCCCGTGTCGCGGTCCGCCTCGGCTCCGGTCTGCTGTACGACGCCGTCGGCGTGAACGGCGACGGCACCGTGGACCAGTCCATCTTCGGTGGCGCGTTCTCCGTGAAGTCCAAGTCCACCAAGGGTGTCCCGGTCATCTCGGTCCGCCCCGGCGCGGTCGAGGCCGCCCCGGCCGAAGGCGCGGCCGCCGAGGAGACCGTCGAGGTCCCCGCGGGCGACCCGGCGAAGTCCGCCAGGATCACCGGTGTCGAGCCGATCGTCGGCGGCGACCGGCCGGAGCTGACCGAGGCCTCGGTCGTCGTCTCCGGTGGCCGCGGTGTCGGCTCGGCCGACAAGTTCGACGTCGTCGAGGCGCTCGCCGACTCGCTCGGTGCCGCCGTCGGTGCTTCCCGCGCCGCCGTCGACTCGGGCTACTACCCGGCGCAGTTCCAGGTCGGCCAGACCGGTAAGACGGTTTCGCCGCAGCTGTACATCGCCCTCGGCATCTCCGGCGCGATCCAGCACCGCGCGGGGATGCAGACCTCGAAGACCATCATCGCGGTCAACAAGGACGCCGAGGCGCCGATCTTCGAGATCGCCGACTTCGGTGTGGTGGGCGACCTGTTCAACGTCGCGCCGCAGCTGACCGAAGAGGTCCAGAAGCGCAAGGGCTGAGTCCCTCGTTTCGTGAAGGGGCCGTCCGGGATTTCTTTCCCGGGCGGCCCCTTTTCTGTGATCCGAAAGTGATCTTCCAGCCTGAGAGAACCCTGAGAACCCGCAATTAACTGAACGTGCACTATTCGGCCATCGGGCGCATTGTCGTTGGTACCCCCTGAGGGGTAGACCTGGGTCATGACGACGTCACAGCTCCTCGTCAGTACTGACCAGGCAGGTGTCGAACTCCCGGCCGATGCGCCGCGTTACTCCCTTCTCGTGGCGAACGGGAACGAAGAAGTCGTTGCCGCGCAACGTCTTCGCCATCAGGTGTTCGCCGAGGAAATGGGGGCGACGCTCAATTCCCTCGAACCGGGCCTCGACGTCGACTACTTCGACGAGTTCTGCGACCACCTCGTGGTGCGGGACGACAACACCGGCGAGATCGTGGGCACGTACCGGATGCTGCCGCCCGATCGGGCCGCGCGGGCGGGAAAGCTGTACTCCGACAGCGAATTCGATCTCACCGCGCTCGATTCGCTACGGCCTTCGCTGGTCGAGACGGGGCGTTCGTGCGTGCATCCCGATCACCGCAGCGGCGCCGTGGTGAGCCTCGTCTGGGCGGGGATCGGGCGCTACATGCTGCTGGCGGGCCACCGGTATCTCGCGGGCTGCGCCTCCGTGCCGCTGACCGACGGCGGGGTTTACGCGGCGGGCGTCTGGGATGTCCTGCGCGCCAAGCACTACGCGGAGGAATCCCTTCGGGTGACGCCGCTGAACCCGTGGCGGGCCGAGGGTGTCGAGCGGCCCGCCCGCGCGATCCTCCCGCCGCTGATCAAGGGCTACACCCGCCTGGGTGCGAAGATCTACGGCCCGCCCGCGCTCGACGCGGATTTCGGCGTCGCGGACTTCTTCGTCCTGCTGGATCTGCACAACGTCGACGAGCGGTACCTCAAGTTCTTCCTGGGAGTGCAGGGATGACTCACGCCTGGATGCCGAAGTCGCCGTGCGGCGACGGCTGCCTGACCGAAGGGGCGCCGACGGTGGCGTTCCCGCGGCGCGTCCTGCGGTTCACCGCGGCGATCGGCGTCATCTTCGGTGCCTTCCTGTCGGCGCCGCTGGTGCTCGTGCTGCGCGGCATGCCCAGGGAACGGTTGGTACGCCTGCTTTTCGTGGGGATCCTTCGCTCGTTCGGGGTAAAACTGCGCGTGCTGGGTGACGAGCGTTTCCGCGCCGTGCCGGGCCGTGGCGCGCTCGTGGTGAACAACCACATCTCGTGGCTGGACATCATCGCGGTCAACGCCGTCCAGCCGATGCGGGCGCTCGCCAAGAAGGAGGTCGGCGCCTGGCCGGTGCTCGGCCTGCTGGTGCGTCGAGGCGGCAGCATCTTCCTCGACCGGGAGAACCTGCGGAGCCTGCCCGCGACGATGGACGAACTCGCCGACGCGATGCGCGGCGGATCACTCGTGAGCGTGACACCGGAAGGCACCACCTGGTGCGGTCTCGGCTCCGGCCGGTTCCGTCCCGCGACGTTCCAGGCCGCGATCGACGGCGGTGTCCCGGTGCGGCCGCTCGCGTTGCGTTTCCGGCTCGCCGACGGGCGGGAGACGACCCAGCCGGCGTTCATCGGGCCGGAGTCGCTCATCGCCTCGCTGCGGCGGGTCGCGGCCTTGCGCGGTCTGGTGCTGGAGGTGCACGTGTGCCCGGAGATCGCGCCGGGCCGCGCTTCGGACCGGCGGGAACTGGCCGCGCTGGCGGAATCCGCGGTGCAGGCGGCGCTCGGGCGGGTGCAGATCCCGGTGCAGCGGCGGCGGCGCGCGGCGGTCGCTCCTTCTGTACCTGCGGGGTCTGGGTGAAGGGGACTTTGCCCGCATCCGAAGCGGCGAAAGTCCCCTTCACACCACCCACACCATTGGCCTGCCTCGCCCCTCGGCTGTGAACACCCTTTCGGTCGCTCGCGCGCTATGAACGGTCCTTTCCTTGCAAAATTTGCAAGGAAAGGTCCTTTCATTGCAGCCGCCGGTGGGGCTCGCGCGGCCGTCAGTCGAAGGCCAGCGTGATCTTCCCGCCCGCGTGCCCCGTAGCGCTCTCCCGGTGCGCCTCGGCGGCGTCGGCGAGCGCGTAGCCGGAGCCCAGCTTCAGCTTCAAGTCCCGCGCCACCAGATCCTCGAGTATCGCGGGCGATTCCGAACCGGAAGCCGAGAACTTCAGCCCCTGCGCATAAGCCGCCGGATCCGCGATCGTGATCAGCCGGTCGGGTGATCCGAGCAGTTCCACCGACTCACTCAGCACACCGAAGCCCGCCGCGTCGAACACCGCGTCCACGCCGTCCGGCGCGACCGAACGGACCCGCGAAACCCAGCCGTCGCCGTACTGCACCGGCACCGCGCCGAGCTCCTTCACCTCGTCGAGTGACGAAGCGCCGGCGAGCCCGATGACCGTGGCGCCCAGCGTGACGGCGGCCTGCGTCGCGATCCGGCCGACTTGGCCGCTCGAGCCGTGGAGCACCACCGTCTCGCCCGGCTTGACCTCGAGTTCGCCCAGCACCCGCAACGCCGTCTCACCGGCGATGGGCAGCGCGGCGGCCTCGGCCCACGAAAGTCCGGCGGGTTTGCGGATGACGTTGGTCGCCAGCGCGTACTCGGCGTACGTGCCGGTGTCGGACCAGCCGAAGACCTCGTCACCGACGGCGAAATCGGCGCCTTCGCCCACCGCGTCCACGACGCCCGCCAGTTCCAGGCCGAGGATGTGCGGGAATTCGACCGGGCGGACCTCCGCCATGGCGCCGGACCGGATCTTCCAGTCGATCGGGTTGACGCCCGCGGCCTTGACCGCGACCCGCACCTGACCCCGGCCGGGCTCCGGCAGCGGGACCTCGGCAAGCCGCAGGACGTCCGGTTCGCCGTACTGGGTGATGGTGATCGCTCGCATGTTCACTCCTATCGGATGTCTTCGCTGCGATCAGTCAACCGGCGCCGGGACCTCGTCCGAACCAGCCGGACGAGCAGTGTTCACTAGCCGGGAGAGCAGCGTCCCCGCGGCGGGCCGCGCTTACTGTGGGGTCATGGACCCGCTGCACGTGTTGAGCCAGGTCGAGTACATGCTCGCCGCTCCGCGCCCCGAACTCCTGCCGCGCTTTTCCGCGACGGCCGCGGCCGTGCTGCCGCATCGCGCCGCCGCCATGGAGACGGGTGACTGTTCCCGTCTGCCGATCAAGGTCCACGGCGATCCGGAGATCACCGGCGCGGTCACGAGCGCCGAGCTCCAGCGGCTCGCCGCGCTCGGCGTCCCTGGTCGGGCGGTGGTGGCCGAAGAGACACTCGGCGGGAAGCGCCGGAAACTCGTCGTCCTGACCTCGGCCCCGGTGATCGGCAAGGGCGCGATGATCGCGCTCGTCCCTGCCGAAGACGAGCCTGCCGACAGCTCGCTCGAATTCGTCGCCAAGCTGTGGGACATCGTCAGCGTGAACGCCGCCCAGCGCGCCTCCGACCCCGAGCCCGCGGTCCTGGAGAGCAACATCGCGGCGGCGACCGCGCGGGCGCGGGCGATCACCGATCTGGGGCAGACCCACGCGACCACGTTGACCTCGTTGCTTTCGGTGCTGCGATCCCGCCGGCTCGGCGACGCCGCCGCCCGGCAGACCGCGACCGACCTCGCCGCCGCCGCGCTGGTCGAACTGCGCTCGATCGCGGACCGCGATCAGGAACTCTCGGCTGAGCCCGCGTCGGAGGCGTTCGGCACCCTCGTCACGCAGCTGGCTCCTTTGGTGCGCCACAACGACGTGACCATTGATCTCGCCGGGCCGGACGACGAACGGCCGCTCCCGCAGGACATCGCGCACACCGCGCGCACGGTCTCGCGCGGACTCGTGCTCGCCGCGCTGGAACGGGACAGCGGCCGGGTCCGGGCGTCCTGGCGGATCGACGGGCATCAGCTCCGGGTCACCGTGCGCGACGACGGCCCGGACGTCGCCCGCGCCGTGCCCGCCACCGGCCTGACGGAGCGGATCACCCCGCTGGGTGGCCGGTGGGAGGTCGACGCCGTTCCCGGCTGGGGTGCCACGATCACCGCGGTCCTGCCGCTCGGCGTCCAGGAAACACCGGAACTGCGCCCGCTCGACCGGCTGAACCCGCGCGAACTCGAAGTCCTCGCCGGGATCGCGCGCGGGAAACGCAACCGGCAGATCGCCGAAGAGCTGGCGCTGACCGAGCACACGGTGAAGTTCCACGTGCGGAAGATCTTGGGCAAGCTGGAAGTCACGTCGCGCGGTGAGGCCGCCGTGCTGGCGCGTGAGCTGCGTCTGGAGTCCGTGTCGTGAGCTTGACCTCCAGCGGGCTGGAGGTTGCAGGCTCGTCGTATGACGATCACTGGGGACGAGGCCAAACCGAAGGGTGTGCTCTGGACTCCTGAGCACCGCGTGACCACCAGCGGGCTGCTGCTCATGGTCACGCTCATCGCGTTCGAGAGCATGGGCGTCGCCACCGCGATGCCGACGATGGTGGCCGACCTCGACGGTCTCGCGCTGTACGCCTGGCCGTTCACCACGTTCCTGGTCGCCAGCGTGGTCGCGACCGTCCTTTCCGGACGCCTCGGCGACCGCAAGGGCCCGGCGCCCGCGCTGCTCGCCGGTACCGCGCTGTTCGCCGCCGGGCTGCTGGTCGCGGGGCTCGCGCACGACATGCCGCTGCTCCTGCTCGGCAGGGGATTGCAGGGCTTCGGTTCCGGACTCCTGCTGGTCTCGGTGTCGCTGCTGATCGCGCTCACCTTCAGTGACCGCGAACGTCCGGTGATCTACGCCGCCAACGCCGCCGCGTGGGTGCTGCCGGCGGTGATCGGGCCTTCGATCGCGGGCGTGGTGACCGTGAGCGTCGGCTGGCGCTGGGTGTTCCTCGGGCTGATCCCGCTGACCGGGATCGGGCTCGCGCTGCTGGTCGTCGTCACGCGCAGGCTGCCGTCCCACGTACCCGGCGAATCCGCCGTCCGCGCCGGGGTCGTACCCGCGGTGGTCGCCGCCCTCGGCGTCGCCGCGCTCACCTGGGCGGCGCAGCACCCGTCCCTCGCGGCGCTGGCCTATGGCGGCGCCGGTCTCGTCGCCCTCGGGTACGCGCTCCGCAAACTCCTGCCCGCCGGGACGCTGACGTCGCGGCCGGGGTTGCCGACAGTGATCGCCTCGCGCGCGCTGATCGCGGGCGCGTACGCCGGGATGGAGGCCTATCTGCCGCTCACGATGACCGAAGTCCACGGCTACAGCCCGGCGCTGGCCGGATTGCCGCTGACGGTGACCGCGCTGGGCTGGTCGGCGGGGTCGATGCTGCAGGGCCGCATGCTCGACTGGTCGCGGGAAGCGTCGCTGCGGACCGGGTTCGCGCTGGTCGCTGCCGGGTTGGCGATCTTCGTCTTCGTTCCGCTGCCCTCGTTCCCCGGCTGGATGGCGTTCGTGGCGTCGGCGGTCGGCGGCTCCGGGATGGGGATCGCGATGCCCGCGATCTCGGTACTGCTGCTCCGCTACTCGCCGGAGTCCGAACGCGGGTTCAACACGTCCGCGCTGCAGCTCGGCGACTGGGTCGGATCGGCTCTGACCATCGGTTTGGGCGGCGTTCTGCTCGCTTCGCTGGCGTCGGCGAAGGAGCCGTCGGTGGCGATCCTGGTGCTTTCGGTGGTGCTGACCGGCATCGCGCTCCTGGGGGTGCGGCTGACCGGCCGGTGGCCGTCGGGTATGAGCGCCGCCACCCGCTGACCAGGGTGGGCTTGGTCACGCCCCGGAGCGGTCTACCCTGGTGTAGCGATGACCTATCTCGACCACGCGGCGACCACCCCGATGTTGCCCGAAGCCGTAGCGGCGATGTCCGAGGCGCTGTCCACAGTGGGCAACGCCTCCGCGCTGCATTCCTCGGGGCGCCGGGCGCGCCGCCGGGTCGAAGAAGCCCGCGAGGTGATCGCGGAGGCGCTGGGCGCCCGGCCGTCCGAGGTGATCTTCACCGCCGGTGGCACGGAGAGCGACAACCTCGCCGTCAAGGGCATCTTCTGGGCCCGCAACGGCGAGGACCCGAAGCGGACCAGGGTGCTGTGCAGCACCGTCGAGCACCACGCCGTCCTCGAGTCCGTCGAGTGGCTGGAGCAGCACGCGGGCGCCGAGATCGTCTGGGTCGAGGTCGACCAGGCGGGCCGGGTGACTCCCGAGTCGCTGCGCACCGCCATCGGCGACAGCCCCGAGACGGTCGCGCTGGTCACCGTGATGTGGGCGAACAACGAGGTCGGCACGGTCAACCCGATCGCCGCGCTCGCCGCCGTCTGCGCCGAACACGACATCCCGCTGCACACCGACGCCGTCCAGGCCGTCGGCGCGGTGCCGGTCGACTTCGCCGAGAGCGGCGCCGCGGCGCTGACCCTCACCGCGCACAAGCTGGGCGGCCCGTACGGTGTCGGCGCGCTGCTGCTCGGCCGCGACACCGCGTGCGTGCCGGTCCTGCACGGCGGGGGCCAGGAGCGCGCCGTGCGTTCGGGCACGCTCGACGTCCCCGCGGTGATCGCGTTCGCGACGGCGGTGAAGGTCGCGGTCGAAGGCCGCGAGGAGTACGCCAAACGCGTCGCGGAACTGCGGGACGACCTGATCGAGGCCGTCCGGCGCGAGGTGCCGGACGTGGTGCTCAACGGTGGCGAGGGTGAGCGCCTGCCCACGCACGCCCATTTCACCTTCCCCGGTTGCGCGGGTGACAGCCTGTTGATGCTCCTGGACGCCAAGGGCATTGAATGTTCCACCGGTTCGGCGTGCACGGCGGGTGTCGCGCAGCCGAGCCACGTACTGCTGGCCATGGGCGCCGAACCCGCGGCCGCGCGCGGGTCGCTGCGGTTCTCGTTCGGGCATACCTCGGCGCCGGAAGACGTTGAAGCGGTTTCGAGGGAGATCGCGGGCGTCGTCGACAGGGCGAGGCAGGCGGGGCTCGCCGGAATGCGCAAGCAGACGCAGAAGCAAGAGGTGTGAGGAAGATGCGCGTACTGGCCGCGATGAGCGGGGGAGTGGACTCGGCGGTGGCCGCCGCGCGCGCCGTGGACGCCGGGCACGAGGTCGTCGGGGTGCACCTGGCGCTGTCGGCGAAGCCCGGCACGCTGCGCACCGGATCCCGTGGCTGCTGCACGATCGAGGACTCCGGCGACGCGCGGCGCGCCGCGGACATCCTCGGCATCCCCTTCTACATCTGGGACTTCGCCGAGCGGTTCACCGAAGAGGTCATCGAGACCTTCGTCGGCGAGTACGCCGCGGGCCGGACGCCGAACCCGTGCGTCACCTGCAACGAGAAGATCAAGTTCGAAGCGTTGCTGGACAAGGCGATGGCGCTCGGCTTCGACGCGGTCGCCACCGGGCACTACGCCCGTCTGTCCCTAGTGGACGGTGTGCCGGAGCTGCGGCGCAGCGTCGACACCGGCAAGGACCAGTCCTACGTGCTGGCCTCGCTCACGCCGGAGCAGCTGCGGCATTCGCTGTTCCCGCTCGGCGATTCGTGGAAGACCGACGTGCGCGCCGAGGCCGCGAGCCGTGGCCTGTCGGTGGCGAAGAAGCCGGACAGCCACGACATCTGCTTCATCCCGGACGGGGACACGAAGAGCTTCCTGGAGAAGCGGCTCGGCCAGCGTCCCGGGCAGCTCGTCGACGCCGAGACCGGCGCCGTGCTCGGTGAGCACACCGGGGTGCACGGCTTCACCGTCGGCCAGCGCAAGGGGCTCGGCATCGAGGCGCCGGCACCGGACGGGCGGCCGCGCTACGTGCTCTCGCTGGAGCCGGTTTCGGGCACCGTGAAGGTCGGTTCCGCGCGGGACCTCGGCGTGAACGTGATCGAGGCGGACCGCCCGATCTGGCCGAGCGAGCGGCCGCTGGACGGCCCGACCGAATGCGTCGTGCAGGTGCGCGCGCACGGCGGGATCGTCGAGGCCGTCGCGGAGGTTTCCGGTGAAGACGTGACGATCCAGCTTCGTGAGCCGCTGCGCGGCGTCGCGCCGGGGCAGGTCGTCGTGCTCTACCGCACCGATGCGGCCGAAGGCGACCTCGTACTCGGCAGCGCGAAGATCTCCGGAACCCGCTGACCCCTTCCCGCATTCAGAGGACTAAAAGCGGGAAGAGGTCAGAACTTCAGCTTGAAGCCGGTGTGCGTGGCCTCGAAACCGAGGCGCTCGTAGAACCGGTGCGCGTCCTCGCGTTTCACGTCCGACGTCAGCTGGACGAGGGCGCAGCCCCGCCGCCGGGATTCGTCGATCGCCCATCGCATCAGCTCGCCGCCGAGGCCGGAGCCGCGATGGCTCGCCCGCACCCGGACCGCCTCGATCTGCCCGCGCAGCGCGCCTTTCCGCGCCAGGCCGGGGATGATCGACAACTGGAGTGTGCCGACGGCCTCCCCGCCGTCGTCGGCGACGATCAGCAGGTGCGCCGGATCGGCGTCGATCTGTTCGAAGGCCGCGAGGTACGGCGTGAGGTCGTCGGCGGAATCACGGGTGCCGCCGATCTGGTCGTCGGCGAGCATCCCGACGATCGCCGCGACGTCTTCCCGGCGCGCTTGACGGATGATCATGGCGCGTAGTGTCGCACCCCGTCGGTCTCGGCCGCGGTGAGTTTCCCTTGGGCCACCAGCAGATCCAGATGCGAGCCGGTCTCGAGCACGGCGAGCATCTGGTTGAACGGGTCCATGTCGGGAAGCTTGCGCTGCTTGCGCGTCCAGCCCAGCCGCAGCGCGACCTCGTACGCGGTCGTGACGTCCGCGGTGATCTCGGCGCCCATGACTTCGAGCCGGTCCCGGTGGTGCTCCAGCAGTTCGTCGACGCGGGCGTGGACGCTGTCGGTGACCGGACCGTGCGCGGGGAGCATGCGCCGGTCCGGCATCTCGCGAACCAGGCGCAGGGAGTCGAGGTAGTCGCTCAGCGGCAGCTCCGTGGGCACCGGCTGGAAGCCGATGGACGGCGTGATGTGCGGCAGCACGTGGTCGCCGGAGAACACCAGCCTGGCCTCGTCGTCGACGAACACGACGTGCCCGTCCGTATGCCCGGGCGTGTGCACGATGTCGAACTCGCGGCCGGGCACGATCGGGCGTTTGCCGGGGATGAGCCATTCGTCGGGCTGTTCCCACAGATGCGCCTCGGTGTGCCGGACCCCGCCGAAGGCCTTGGCGAGTTCCTCGACGACCGGCCCCGCGCCGCACCGTTCGAGCAGGCCGACCTGCGCCTCCATCGGGAAGCGGTCCGGGTCGCCGGAGCGGACCAGTGACGGCTCCTCCCGCTTCCCGAGTCCGAGCCTGCCGCCGAACTCGCGGCGCAGTTCCACGGCGAGGGTGTAGTGATCGCGATGCACGTGGGTGATCAGGAATTCGTCGATGTCGCCGAGATCGGCGCCGAGCGCCTTCAACCCGCGCGAGAGTCGCTCGCGGGCCGACTCCAGTGCCCAGCCCGAATCCACGAGGACCAGGTGGGTTCCGTCGGTGACGACGTAGACGTTGACCGCGCGCAACGCGTCGTGCGGCAGGGGGAGCGGGATGCGGTGGATCCCGGGCGAAACCGTGTAGACGCCTGGCTCGGCCCAGTCCCGTTCGCGGTCTTCGGGCAACGGCTCCATGGTGACCTCCGTCCCGGACGCACTCCAGCGTGCCGCCCCAGTCACTCCACCTTGAGCCGCCGGAAGCCGAGTGTCCACTTCCGTGAGGTGAGACCCCGGTCACTCGTATGCCGCATTCAGAGGACTGAATGCGTCGCGTCAGCCCTTGTCGTCCTGCTTCAGCGCGGTGTCGATGGTCAGCGCCGAGGCCACCACCATCGACGCCAGCGGATCCCGCAGCGGCCGGTGGATCTCGACGACGTAGTTGTCGGCGGTGGTGAACGCGGCCTTCACGAAACCGCCCCAGGTCTTGGTGATCCGCGCGATCTCGACGTCCGCGTGGTCCTTGATCGCGAAGTTCCACGCCCGCCAGTTCTCCGCGAAGATCCCGCCGACCTTCCGCCCGTCGACCACGAAACCCAGCCGGATCTTGCCGAAGACGTTCTCCTGCACGATCTCGCCGATCGGGGAGTCGTCGGCCTTCGTCACCAGGAACCGGGATTTGAACACCTTCGCCGGCCGCGTCACCTTCAACACGGTGCTGTGGTTCGCGTCGCGGATTTCGAAGCGGTGGGTCAGGAACTGGTCGTAGTTCGTGAGCAGCCGGATGGCCTTCTTCACCGTGCTCTGCCCGACCTGGACGACGCCGCCGAGGCGGTTGCCGTTCTGGTCGAACACCCCGAACTCGTTGGCCATCTCGATGAGTTTCGCGCGCTGGTTGACCACCAGCACGGGTTCGGAGAACAGCGTCCCGCCGCCGGTGACACCACTGCCGCGGCCTTGGGTGGCCTTCGCCGCTTGCGCCCGGATCCTGTGCGGGTCGTGCGCGCCTTCGACGTCCAGTTCGATCATCTCGGCGTCGTGCGACGGCCGCGTGTTCGCGGTCCAGGCCTGCCCGTCCCACCACCGGTACAGCCGGGGGTTCTGCCGGTCGGGATACCAGCCGGCGGGCTGTGGGGAGCTCGTCATGGCAGGTCAGCGTAATGCGCCGGGAGCCGGATCGGGCTCGTCGACGGCAATTGCGTCGAATGTCCGTGTCCTCCGCCGCCCCGCCGCCCCGCCAGGTCGGACCAAGGGGAGAATCCGGGTGTGAACGAACGACCTTGGCCCCTTGGCGCGGCCACCGCGATCGGTTCCCTGCCCGGTACCGATCCGGTCGAGGCCGCTTCGATCGTGTTCGGTGAACTGCCCGAATTCCCCTGTATGCCCGAACTTCCCGCCCGTGGCGTCGGTGCCGACATGATCGGCCGGACGGCGGCGCTGCTGGTCGACCTCGCGGTCGAGGTGGTGCCGAGCGGTTACCGGGTCGCCGCCCGTCCGGGGCACGACCACCGCCGGGCCGTCGACCTGATGAACTGGGACCTCGACGCCGTCCAGGAGGCGCGGGAAAAGGCGGGCGCCGCGCCGCCGGCCTTCAAGATCCAGGTCGCCGGGCCGTGGACGCTCGCCGCGAACGTCGAGCTCCCGCGCGGGCACCGGATCCTCACCGACAAGGGCGCGCTGCGCGATTTCGCCGCGTCGCTGCTCGACGGGCTGGCCGAACACGTCGCGGAACTGAAGTCGCGCATCGGCGCGCCGGTGGTGATCCAGTTCGACGAACCGTCGCTGCCGGAGGTCCTCGCCGGTGATCTCCCGACGGCGTCCGGCTACGGCACGGTCCCCGCCGTGCCCGCGGCGGAGGCGCGCGAACTGCTGTCGACGGTGATCTCCGGGGCGGAGCGCGTCACCGGTCAGCCGGTCGCGGTGCACTGCTGCGCCGAAAAGCCGCCGATCTCGTTGCTGCGCGCGGCGGGGGCCCAGGCGATCGCCTTCGATTTCACCCTGCTGAGGGGCGCTTCGCCCGGGCAGCTCGACGAGATCGGCGAGACCCTGGACTCCGGGACGACGCTGATGCTCGGACTCGTCCCCACCACCGATCCCGGTGTCCCGGTGGAGCTGCGCGACGTGGTCACGCCGGTGTTCAAACTCGTCGACCGGCTGGGTTTCCGCCGCGAGATCCTCGCCGAGCGCGTCGTGCCGACGCCCGCGTGCGGCCTCGCGGCCGCCACCCCCGACTGGATGCGCCGCGCGCTCACGCTCAGCCGGGAGGCGGGCAAGGCTTTCACCGAACCGCCTGAAGGCTGGTGAGCGGCGCGGTAGCGTGCCCGTCATGCGTTTGTTCCGCCGTTCCCGCAAAACCGAGGACGTTCCCGACCCCCGCACCGCCTGGCCGGAGCAGCCGGTCCCCGAGGACGCGGCCGCCGCGGCGGCGACGTTCTGGGAGGCGTGGTTCGCGCTCCTGCCGGAGGTCAGCGCCGCCCTCGGCGATCGTGAACCGCATCGGGTGGAACACGACCTCTGCACCATCGTGGAGGCACTGCATCCCCGGCTGCACTTCTCCCTCGATCGTGGGCACCGCGCGATCTACTCGCTGGTGCTGACCGGCCAGGAGGATCCGGAACTGCGCCCGTACACCGACGCGTGGAAGGCCGCGGCGCCGCCGGAGGACGCCATCTGGGAGTACCACGATTCCGTGCCACCGGTCCCCGATCCGAGTGAGGTCACCGTCAACCTCGGCGAGACCCGCATCGCGCTCGCCGACGTGCGGGTGACCGCGAAGGTGGACGAATCAGCCGGACGGGTGGACGTGACCGTGTTCCATCCGCTGATCGACGAGCTCGCGCCGGAGACCCGGACGACCATGACCTTCCTGCCGCTGGACGCCACGCTGGGTGAGCGGGTCGCGGCCGAACGGCTGGGAAAGGTCGAGCTGGTGACCGAGGCCCAGGAGGGGCAGCTGACCCTCCTGGAACTGCGCGAGGTGGTCGGCAGGCTGTCCGAAAATGTCGGTGCCTCCGACTAGAGTCACCCCCGTGAGCAGCGAACTTCCCGAAAACCCCGAGCCCGTGCAGGATGTCACGGACGTCCCAGCCGACGTCCGTGAAAGGCATGCCGAACTGGCGGAGGAGATCCGCGGTCACCAGTTCCGGTACTACGTGCTGGATTCACCGATCGTGTCCGACGGCCAGTTCGACGAGCTGCTCAACGAACTCCAGGCCATCGAGGACGAGCACCCCGGGCTGGTGACGCCGGAGTCGCCGACGCAGAACGTCGGCGGCACGTTCTCCACCGAGTTCGTCGCGCACGACCATCTCGAGCGCATGCTCAGCCTGGACAACGTCTTCGACACCGACGAGTTCGAAGCCTGGGTCGAGCGGGTCCAGAAGGAGATCGGCGCGACGCGGTACCTCGCCGAGCTGAAGATCGACGGGCTCGCGATCAACCTGCTCTACGAGAACGGCCGCCTGACCCGAGCGCTGACGAGGGGCGACGGCCGCACCGGCGAGGACGTCACGCTCAACGTCCGCACGCTGGAGCAGGTGCCCGAGCGGCTGACCGGGACGGACGAGTTCCCGGTGCCCGCGCTGGTCGAAGTCCGCGGTGAGGTGTTCTTCCGCGTCGAGGACTTCTTGGCGCTGAACGCGAAGATGGTCGAGGCCGGCAAGGATCCGTACGCGAACCCGCGCAACACCGCCGCCGGATCGCTGCGGCAGAAGGACCCCAAGATCACGAAGTCGCGCAACCTGCGGCTGATCTGCCACGGTCTCGGCAAACGCGAGGGCTTCGAGCCGAAGCGCCAGTCCGAGGCGTACGACGCGCTCGCCGCGTGGGGCCTGCCGGTCTCGCCGCACAGCAAGGTGCTCGGTTCGGGCAAGGAACTGCTGGAGCACATCGAATACTGGGGCGAGCACCGCCACGACGCCGAGCACGAGATCGACGGCGTCGTCATCAAGGTCGACGAGGTCGCGCTGCAGCGCCGTCTCGGCACGACGTCGCGGGCCCCGCGCTGGGCGATCGCCTACAAGTACCCGCCGGAAGAGGCGATCACGACCCTGCTGGACATCCAGGTCAACGTCGGCCGCACCGGGCGGGTCACCCCGTTCGCGGTGATGGAGCCGGTGAAGGTGGCCGGGTCCACGGTGGCGATGGCGACGCTGCACAACCAGGAAGAGGTCAAACGCAAGGGCGTGCTGATCGGGGACAAGGTCGTCATCCGCAAGGCGGGCGACGTCATCCCCGAGGTGCTCGGCCCGGTCGCCGACGCGCGCACCGGCGAAGAGCGCGAGTTCGTGATGCCGTTGCGCTGCCCCAACTGCGACACCGAGCTGGCGTACCAGAAGGAGGGCGACATCGACATCCGTTGCCCGAATTCGCGGTCCTGCCCGGCGCAGCTGCGTGAGCGGCTGTTCCATCTCGGCGGGCGGGGCGCGTTCGACATCGAGGTGCTCGGCTACGAGGCCGCGGTGGCGCTGCTGGACGCCGGTGTCGTGCACGACGAGGGCGACATCTTCGAGCTGGACGAGGAAAAACTGCTCCAGGTGGAGCTGTTCCGCACCAAGGCGGGGGAGCTGTCGGCCAACGGGCGCAAACTGCTGGACAACCTCGAAACGGTGAAGGACCGTCCACTGTGGAAGGTCATCGTCGGCCTGTCGATCCGGCACGTCGGCCCGACGGCGGCACAGGCGCTCGCGCGGGAATTCGGCTCCCTGGAACGGATCGAGAACGCCTCGGAGGAGGAGCTCTCCAGCGTCGACGGCGTCGGCCCGACCATCGCGCGCGCGACGAAGGAGTGGTTCGAGATCGACTGGCACCGCGAGATCGTCGAGAAGTGGCGCGCGGCCGGCGTGCGGATGGAAGAGGAACGCGACGAGTCCATCCCGCGCAACCTCGAAGGCCTGTCGATCGTCGTCACCGGTTCGCTGAACGACTACTCCCGCGACGAGGCCAAGGAATACATCATGGCCCGCGGCGGGAAGGCGGCCGGTTCGGTGTCGAAGAAGACGGCGTTCGTCGTCGTCGGTGACGCTCCGGGCACGAAGTACGACAAGGCCGTCCAGCTGAAGGTGCCGGTGCTCGACGAGAACGGTTTCCGCGTGCTGCTGGAGAGCGGTCCCGAGGCCGCGGCCGGACTGGCTCTGCCGACCGAGGAGGAAAGTGGTGAGTGACCTGGAGATCCGGCCCGCCCGGCCCGACGAGCTGACGGCGGTCGGGGAGCTCACGCTGGCCGCGTACTCCGCGGAGCGAAGCCTTGTCGACGGCGTCGGCTACGCCGCGGAACTCCTCGACGCCGCCCGCCGGGCGGAGCTGGCCGAACTCCTGGTCGCGGTGGACGGGGACGGCACCCTGGTCGGCACGGTCACCATCGCCCGGCCGGGGACGCCCTTCGCCGAGCTGTCCCAGGAGGGCGAGCTGGAGTTCCGGATGCTCGGCGTGCTGCCGTCGGCGACCGGGCGCGGCATCGGCGAAGCGCTGACCAGGGCGGTCATCGCGCGGGCCCGGGAACTCGGCGCGGCACGGGTGGTGCTGTGCAGCCTGGTCACAATGGAGCGGGCGCACCGGCTCTACGAGCGGCTCGGCTTCGTGCGGCTGCCCGAGCGGGACTGGGAGCCGCATCCCGGCGTGACCCTGATCGCCTACCGCCTGGAACTCGCCTAAGCCCTCCGCACGCTATGAAAGGTCCCTTCCTGGCAAATTTCGCAAGGAAAGGACCTTTCATAGCACGCGTGACGGGTGAGTCACGCCTGTTCCGGATGTCGTGAAAGGGTCGTTCAAGACAAAAATGTCTTGAACGACCCTTTCGCGACATCCGGTGGGCCAAGAGCAGCGAGAGCTCAGCTGTCCAGCACGACGGCGACGATGCCCGCGAAGTGCGCCAACCGCGCCACCTCGGCGGCCCGGAAGTTCGGCCCGCCCGGCCGGGCGACCAGCAGCGCTTTCCCAGGCTTCCCCAGCGGCGTCGCCGCGAGTTCGGTCCCCAGTTCCTTCCACGTCTCCGGCACCCAGGCCTCCTCGGCGTCGAGGATGGTCGCGCGTTCCAGCGGCAGCCACGGCAGGTCGGTGATCGGCGTCTCGGGAGCGGCGTTGGACGACGCGAGCCGGATCGCGCCGGCCTCGGCGTGCTCGACGACCACGGCCCAGCCCGCCCGGATGATCCGCGGCACGCCTTCGGCGAGGATCTCCAGCCCCGAAGCGGGCTTCGCGGCGATCTCCTCGACCAGTTCGAGCTCGCGATGGGTGTCCAGGACCCCGGCGTACGGGCGGACGGCGTCGACCTCGACCCCGTCGACGCTTTCGGCGGCGGTGATGAGCGCGTCCGGCAGCCTGCCGGACGGGATTTCGACGACGAGGTCGTCGACGGCGACACCGCCGCCGCGTTCGACCACGTCGACGCTCAGGATGTCGGCGCCGACGGTGCCGAGCGCGGTGGCGACCGCGCCGAGGGTCCCCGGGGTGTCCGGTAATTGGACCCGGATCAGGAACGACACACGCGCCCCTCTCGCCTCAGGCGTCCCAGCCTCGCCGTGGAACGCGCTACGCCGGGCGCCGATTGTGACAGACCGGACGAGGTAATGGGGACCGACGTCCGGGGCGCGGGATAACGAACCAGGCACTCCTTACCCGACATGGGAGCGCAGGCCGCGGCATAACCCAGTCGAGTCCGCCGACGCCGCCACCATAGACTTGCAGCTTCCGACAGAACCCGCACAGCACACCCCGGGAGTCACCCGCGTGCCCAACATTTCCCGCGACGAGGTCGCACACCTCGCCAAGCTGGCCAGGCTTGCCGTCACCGAAGAGGAGCTGGACGTCTTCGCAGGCCAGCTCGACCAGATCCTGGACTCGGTGGCCAAGGTGAGCGAGGTCGCAGGCGAGGATGTCCCGCCCACGTCGCACGCCGTGCCGCTGACCAACGTGTTCCGTGAGGACACGGTCCGACCGGGGCTGACCCAGCAGCAGGCGCTGGCCGGTGCGCCTGCCAGCGAAGAGGGTCGTTTCCGGGTGCCGCGGATTCTGGGAGAAGAACAGTGACCGAACTCATCAAGCTGACCGCCGCCGAGCTGGCGGAGAAGATCCAGTCCCGTGAGGTCTCGGCCGTCGAGGTCGCACAGGCCCACCTGGACCGGATCGCCGAGGTCGACGACCACATCCACGCGTTCCTGCACGTCGACACCGAGGGCGCGCTCGACGCGGCCCGCGCGGTGGACGCCGACGTCGCCGAGGGCAAGGCGCCGAAGTCGCCGCTCGCCGGGGTGCCGCTGGCGCTCAAGGACGTGCTGACCACCAAGGGCATCCCGACCACGGTCGGTTCGAAGACCCTGGAGAACTGGATCCCGCCGTACGACGCCACCGTGACGCGCAAGCTGCGCGAGGCCGGTGTCGTGGTGCTCGGCAAGACCAACATGGACGAGTTCGCGATGGGCTCCTCCACGGAGAACTCCGCGTTCGGCCCGACGCACAACCCGTGGGACCACGCCCGTATCCCCGGCGGTTCCGGCGGTGGTTCCTCGGCGTCCATCGCGGCGTTCGAGGCCGCGATCGCGATCGGCACCGACACCGGTGGCTCGATCCGCCAGCCCGGCGCGGTCACCGGCACCGTCGGCGTGAAGCCGACGTACGGCGGCGTCTCCCGCTACGGTCTCGTCGCCTTCTCGTCGTCGCTCGACCAGGCCGGTCCCTGCGCGCGGACGGTGCTCGACGCCGCCCTGCTGCACGAGGTCATCGCCGGGTACGACCCGATGGACTCGACCTCGATCGACGCGCCGGTCCCGCCGGTGGTCGCCGCGGCCCGCCAGGGCCTGACCGGTGACCTCAAGGGCGTCCGCGTCGGCGTGGTGAAGGAATTCGCGGGCGACGGCTACCAGCCGGGCGTGTTGCGGTCCTTCGAGGCCGCCGTCGAGCAGCTGCGCGCACTCGGCGCCGAGGTCGTCGAGGTCTCGTGCCCGAACTTCACCTACGCGCTGCCCGCGTACTACCTGATCGCGCCGAGCGAGTGCTCGTCGAACCTCGCCCGGTTCGACGCCATGCGCTACGGCCTGCGCGTGTCCGACGACGGCGAGCACAGCGCCGAAGAGGTCATGTCGCTGACCCGCGAGAAGGGTTTCGGCCCCGAGGTCAAGCGCCGCATCATGCTCGGCACGTACGCGCTTTCCTCGGGCTACTACGACGCCTACTACGGCTCGGCGCAGAAGGTCCGCACGCTCATCACGCGCGACTTCGAGGCCGCGTACGAAAAGGTGGACGTGCTGGTCTCGCCGACCACGCCGACCACGGCGTTCAAGATCGGCGAGCGCGTCGACGACCCGATGGCGATGTACCTGGCGGACCTCTGCACCATTCCGTCGAACCTCGCCGGCAACGCCGCGATGAGTGTCCCGAGTGGACTGTCGCACGAGGACGGCCTGCCGGTCGGCCTCCAGATCATGGCCCCCGCGATGGCCGACGACCGGCTGTACCGCGTCGGTGCCGCCTACGAGGTCGCACGCGACGCCGCCAACGGTGGCTCGCTGGTGCACCAGGTTCCGGAACTGGGAGGAAAGAAGTGACCGCCGTGGTTGAGTTGATGGACTACGCCGACGTCATCGAGCGGTTCGACCCGGTGCTGGGCCTCGAGGTGCACGTCGAGCTGAACACGAACACCAAGATGTTCTGCGGCTGCGCCAACGAGTTCGGCGGCGAGCCGAACACCAAGGTGTGCCCGACCTGTCTCGGCATGCCCGGTTCGCTGCCGGTCGTGAACGGCAAGGCGGTCGAGGGCGCGATCCGCATCGGTCTCGCGCTCAACTGCGAGATCGCCGAATGGTGCCGGTTCGCCCGGAAGAACTACTTCTACCCGGACATGCCGAAGAACTTCCAGACCTCGCAGTACGACGAGCCGATCGCCTTCAACGGCTACCTCGACGTGACGCTGGACGACGGCGAGGTCGTGCGCGTCGAGATCGAGCGCGCGCACATGGAGGAGGACACCGGCAAGTCGCTGCACGTCGGCGGCGCCACCGGGCGGATCCACGGCGCCGAGCACTCGCTGCTCGACTACAACCGCGCCGGCGTGCCGCTGATCGAGATCGTCACCAAGACGATCGAGCACACCGGCGGCCGTGCCCCCGAGGTCGCCCGCGCGTACGTGAGCGCCCTGCGGGATCTGCTGCGCGCGCTGGATGTCTCCGACGTCCGCATGGACCAGGGTTCCCTGCGTTGCGACGCGAACGTCTCGCTGATGGCCAAGGACGCGACCGAGTTCGGCACGCGTACCGAGACCAAGAACGTCAACTCGCTGCGCAGCGTCGAGCGCGCCGTGCGCTACGAAATGACCCGCCAGGCGGCGATCCTCGCCGAGGGCGGCACGATCAAGCAGGAGACGCGGCACTTCCAGGAGGCCGACGGCACCACGTCGCCGGGGCGCACCAAGGAGACCGCCGAGGACTACCGGTACTTCCCGGAGCCCGACCTGGTCCCGATCGCGCCGTCGCGCGAATGGGTCGAGGAGCTGCGCAAGACGCTGCCGGAGATGCCGTCGGAACGCCGCAAGCGCATCCAGCGCGAGTGGAACCTGACCGACGAGGCGCTGCGCGACCTGCTCAACGTAGGCGCAGTCGATCTGGTCGCCGCCACCGTCGAGGCGGGCGCGACCCCGGACGAGGCCCGCAGCTGGTGGGTCAACACGCTGGCGCAGGAGGCCAACTCCCGCGAGATCGAACTGGCGGAGCTGGCGATCACCCCGGCGCAGCTGGCCGAGGTCATCGCGCTGGTCAACGCCGGCGAGCTGACCAACAAGCTGGCCAAGGAGGTCGTGCAGGGCGTGCTCGCCGGCGAGGGTTCGCCGTCCGAGGTCGTCGAGAAGCGCGGCCTGAAGGTCGTCTCCGACGACTCCGCGCTCATCGCGGCGGTCGACGAGGCGCTGGCCGCGCAGCCCGACGTCGCCGAGAAGATCCGCGGCGGCAAGGTGGCCGCGGCCGGGGCGATCGTCGGCGCGGTCATGAAGGCCACCAAGGGCCAGGCCGACGCCAAACGCGTGCGCGAACTGATCGTCGAGCGAGTCGGTGCCTGATCTCGCTCTGAAGAAGGTCACCTGGCGTGAGTGGCTCGGCCTCGCGGCCGGGCTGCTCGCGCTGGTGGCCTTGTTCCTTCCGTGGACGACGCTGACCGCCTCGCGCCCGGAGATCGAGGACGCGCTGACGACGTTGCCCGCCGACGACGTCACGCGCGACGCGTGGCGTTCGGGCTTCCTCGCCTGGGCGCCGCTCTTCCTCCTGTTCCTGCCCGGCGTGGCCGTCGTGCTGTTCGGCCGCGTCGACGCCGTCCGCCGCGCGGGACTGCCGCATCTGTGGCTGATGGCGGCCGTCGGCGCGCTGCTGCTGATGGTGCTCGGCTGGACCACCCTCGACTGGCAGTTCGACGCCGACCAGCGCGGGATCTTCTCCGCCGCCGGCATCGAGATCGGGACCGGGCTCGGCCGCTACCTCGGCCTGCTCGCCGCTGTCGTCTCCGCGGTCGTCGCGTTCTTCGACGTCCGCCTCCTCCGCGCCGAGACCCGCACCCGGCGCCCCTGAGCCCCCTTTTCGCATTTAGTCCTCTGAATGCGACGAGAAAGCGCTTTCTTTCGAGGAGGTCCCCGTGTTCCCCCTACCCGGAGGCATCGGCCTCTCCCATCTGTGCGCCTACGAATGGGAAGCAGCGGACGGGGTGTGCGGCGGCAGCCCGCATCTGCACCTCGCGTGCACCGAGGCCTACGTCGTCACCGGCGGACGCGGCGCGGTGCAGACGCTCGACGTCGGCGGCTACCGCGAAACCGAACTCGAACCCGGTGTCGTCGCGTGGTTCGCGCCCGGCACGGTCCATCGGATGGTGCAACGCGAAGACCTGCGGATCACCGTGCTCATGCAGAACAGCGGATTGCCCGAAGCGGGTGACGCCGTCTTCACCTTCCCGCCGCCGATCCTCGCCGATCCGGCCGCGTACGCGGAGGCCGCCGCGATGCCCTCGGACGACGAGGCGGCCCGCCGTCGCCGTGATCTCGCGATCGAGGGCTACCTCCCGATCCGGGACGCGCTCGTCGCGGGAGATCCCGGTCCGCTGAGGGATTTCCATCGCGCCGCCGTCGCGTTGGTCGCGCCGAAGGTCGGCGCGTGGGTGTCGCGCTGGCGATCCGGGGCGCTGGCCGCCGCCGAGCTGACCGGGGAGCAGTTGAAGGCGCTCGCGAACGGCGACGCGAGTCATCTCGAGCGATCGGGTGTCCGGGTCGCGGCTCCGGTCAAGGAGGACGGTTACGGCATGTGCGGCCGCCGGACGGAGTACTCCCTTGACATGTGACCATATGGTCACCTATTTTTCTCGTATGACCCAGCCACGCAGGACACTCGTCATCGTTCTCGTCGCGCTCCTCTTCGGGGCACTGTTCACCGCCACGCCGGCGGCCGCCGACGAACGCCCGCACGTCCATGAAGGGACGATCGACGGCGCGGACTTCCTGGTCAAAGTGCCGAAACGCTGGAACGGCACGCTGGTGCTCTACAGCCACGGGCTCTATGTGAAGGAGTGGGGGAAGCCGGAGCAGATCATGCTGGCCACCAGACCCGAGACCGAGGAATGGCTGCTCGATCAGGGTTACGCGCTGGCCGCGTCGAACTACAAGGGCGTCTTCGGCCACGCGATCGAGGAGGCCTTGACCGACCAGATCGCGCTGCTGGACTGGTTCGAGGCCAAGGTGGGGAAACCGCGGCGGACCATCACCAGCGGGATGTCCATGGGCGCCGTGATCTCCCTGAAGCTGGCCGAGAACAACCCGGGCCGGTTCGACGGCGTCCTGACTCAGTGCGGCGAGTACGACGCGAACGGCACGTGGAACAGCGCTCTGGACATCCTTTTCGCGCTCAAGACCCTGCTGGCTCCGCACGCGGACATCGACCTGGTCCGGCCTCGCGATCCGCAGGCCGCGCAGGCGGCGCTCCAGGCCGTCGTCGCCGAAGCGCAGAAGACCGAGGCCGGCCGGGCCCGGATCGCGCTGGCCGGGGCACTGGGCACCATCCCGGGCTGGGCGCTCGCGCACGAACCGGAGCCGACGCTGCTCGCCGACCGTCTCGCGCAGCAGGCGTTGTGGATCACCACGGCCTACGTGTACGGCTACGGACCGTCCGCACGCCCCGAAATCGAAGGCCGGGCAGGCGGGAACCCGTCCTCGAACACCGGGATCGACTATCGGCGTCAGCTCGCCCGTTCCAGCGGGCTCGACCTGGTCCGGCACGCCTACCGCGCCGGAGGTGTGGATCTGGAAGCCGATCTCGACCGGCTCGCCGCGGCACCGCGGATCTCGGCGGATCCGAAGGCGCAGGCCTACATGCACCGCTACATGGTGGCGCGCGGAACCACGCCGTCACCCGTGCTGACCGCGCACACCACCGGTGACGGCGGCGCCGTCGCGGGGCAGGCCCGGTGGTACGGCGACCAGGTCCGGCGGAACGGCGATCCCGGTCTGCTGCGGCAGACCTACGTCAGCCGAGGCGGCCACTGCTCGTTCAACGCGGCCGAGGAGATCGTCCTGCTGCGCACCCTGCTGTCCCGGGCGGACTCCGGCCACTGGCCGTCCACCGATCCGCGCCGGCTCACCGCCGCCGCGACCGATCTCGGCCCCGCGTATCGGCTCGTGCTGGACCTGTTCGACCCGCAGGGTAAGGAAAAGGCCATGGCGCCGCTGTTCACCCGGTTCACCCCGCCTGCTCACCCGAGGCCGTCGAGGTAAGGGCCGCTCAGTCCTTGCCGCCCCCGCCGGAGCTGGCCGACGGCGTGATGATGACGACGCGGTCGTCGCTCGAAACCGGGGTGCCGCCGTCCTTGTTGACCGTTCCGGCGAGCGCGATCTGCGGATTGACCATGCTCATCGCGGACAACCTGCCGAAGGTCTTCGGCGGCTTGCCGACCTTGCCGTCCATGAAGACGTTGGGCTTGCCGGTCACCGCTCCGTCCGGTGTGACCGGCAGGTTCTGCAGGTTGCCCGCGATCGACGTGGAGATCGAGAGATAGCCGGTGGCGCCGACGAAATCCGCGCAGCCCGCCACCCCGGGTTTGTCGGTCCAGCTCCAGGCCGGGGTGGTCAGCGGCTGGCCGCCCCGAAGCCGGTACAGGACGTCCTTGTCGGCCAGCCTGTCGGTCAGCCACACGCGGGAACCGGTCTGGTCGCGGCAGATCCCGCCGGGGGAGTGCACGCCGGTCGAGAAGACCGCCGAACCCGGGGTGGGGTTTCCCGCGGCCGGTTTGCCGGAAGTGTCGATGCGCAGCACCTTCCCGGCGAGTGACGCGGGATCCGCGGCGAGTCCGGGATTACCCGCGTCGCCGGTGGCGACCAGGAGCGCGCCCTTGGCGTCGGCGGTGATCGCGCCGCGATTGCCGGTGGCGCCCTTGGGAATGCCGGTCAGCACCGGTTTCGGCGCCTGGCCCTTCGCCAGCCGGACGACCCGGTTGTCGTTCGGGGTGGTGATGTAGGCGAAGACGAGCTGGTCTTCGGCGAAGCCGGGGGAGAGGGCGAGCGAGGTGAGGCCGCCGTCGCCGGAGCCGTCCACGGGGACGGTCGCCCAGTCGGCCGGGTCCTTCTCCGCGGCGGCGAGCACGATCCGGCCGCTCTTGCGTTCCCCCGCGAGCGCGCTGGGCGCGGTGCCGTCACCGGGGATCGCGGCGACGGCGGCGACGGTGTCCAGACAGGTCGCGATGACGGCCTTGTCGAAGTCCTTGCATCCCTGCGGCGGCGGGACGGGCGTCGGCGTCTGGTTCCGCCCGTTGCCGCGGCCGGGACCGGAGTCGCCCGCTTCACCGCCGGGCCCGACATGCGGCGGGACCTCGGGGGACGGCGGGTTGACCGGGGTGAACTTCTGCCCGGCGGCGGTGTTGTCGAATTCGGCGCACCCGGAGAGCATCAGCGCGCCGCAGGCCAGTATGGCCAGCGGCGCGGTCCATTTCCGCCGGTACCGGGTACGCACGGGGCAAGCCTAGGTGGGCGTACGTGAGCCACGGGTAAGAGGCACTGGATACCGTGGTGATCATGACTGTGACCGTTCTCGTGCCCGACGAAGAGGGAGTGGCCGCGCTTTCGGAGATCGACGGCGTGCGTCCCGTGGTGTACCGCCACGGCGAGCCGGCGCCGCCCGAAGCCGCCGAGGCAGAGGTCCTTGTGACCGGTGACCGGCCCAGCGACGAACTCTGGCGCGAACTGCCGAACGTCAAACTCGTGCAGCTGCTGGTGGCGGGTGCCGAGGACTGGGTCGGCAAGGTGCCGGACGGTGTCCTGCTCTCGACCTGCCGCGGCGCGCACGGCGGAAGTTCGGCCGAGTGGGTCGTCGCGGTACTGCTGGCGATCTACCGCGGTCTCGACGGCTTCGCCGAAGGACTGCGGCGGAAGCACTGGGAACGGCGGACCACCGACACCCTGCAGGGCAAGCGGGTCCTCATCATCGGCGCGGGCGACCTCGGCAGGCATCTGCGCCGCCGGCTGGAGACGTTCGACGTGCGCTGCACGATGGTGGGCGCGAACGCCCGCGAAGGTGTCCACGGCACCGACGAACTCCCCGTCCTGCTGCCCGAGCACGACGTCACGGTGCTCATGGTGCCGCTCACGCCGCACACGCGGGGCATGGTCGACGCGGAGTTCCTGGCGGCGATGCCGGACGACGCGATCCTGGTGAACGTCTCGCGGGGCGCGGTCGTGGTCACCGACGCGCTCGTCGCGGAACTCGCGTCGGGGCGGCTGCGGGCCGCGCTCGACGTGACCGATCCGGAGCCGTTGCCCGACGGGCACGCGTTGTGGGACTGTCCGGGACTGCTGCTGACACCGCACGTCGCGGGCTCCGTGAGCGGGAGGCGGCAGCGCGCCTACGCGGTGGTGGTCCGGGAGTTGAGCCACTATCTGGGTGGGGAGCTGCCGAAGAACCTGGTCCACGGCGAATACTGAGCAGCGTGGCGAATCTTCATGTCGGCTGTGCGATGTGGACGCACAAGGCGTGGGCCGGGCGGTTCGTGCCGCGGTCGCTGCCCGCGGGGGAGCGCCTGCGGGCCTACGCCGGCTGGTGCAACGCGGTCGAGGGCAACACGACCTTTTACGCGACCCCGACCAGGGACACCGTCGCGACTTGGGCGCGACAGACCGATCCCGGCTTCCGGTTCGTGGTGAAGCTGCCCAAGGTCGTCACGCACGAGCGACGGCTCACCGGTGTCGAGACCGAGATGCGGGCGTTCCTGGACGCGATCGAACCCCTCGGCGACCGGGCGGTCCTGTGGACTCAGCTCCCCGGCTCGTTCGGCCCGCCGGACGCCGACGCCCTCGGCCGCTTCCTCCGCCGTCTTCCCGCGGGACTCCGGCGCGCCGTGGAGGTGCGCCACCCGGCGTTCTACACCGATACCCACGCGACGTCGCTGCTGGAGAGGGCCCTCGCCATCGCGGACGCCGAGTGGGTGCCGTTCGACACCACGGTCTTCTTCGGGAGCCCGCCGGTCAGCGAGGCCGAACAGGACGCCTGGGCCAAGAAACCCCGGCTGCCGCGGCGGACGCGGGCGCTGACCGACCGGCCGATCGTGCGGTACCTCGGCCGGGATTCGGCCGAGGAGACCGCGCGGGGATGGGAACCGTGGACCGAGGTGGTCGCCGGATGGCTGCGGGAGGGCCGGTCGCCGACGATCTTCGTGCACACCCCCGACAACGACGACGCCCCGGCGCTCGCCCGGCGGTTCCACGACGACGTGCGCGCCCTGGTGCCCGGCCTCGACGCGCTGCCCGAGCCCGAACCGGTCGAACCCGCGACCCTGTTCTGAGCCGGTCCGGCGGTTCGGTCGCCTGACGGGCCGGTTTCGCCTACCCTTCGCGCGTGAGCGATGACTACCAGACCAGCATGATCTCGGACGTGGCCGAGCCCGACAACGGTCCGGCTCCGGTGGAGACCAGGGGCGGGATCGACCTCGGTCTGCTCGTCCTGCGAGTGGTGCTCGGCGTGACCATGGGCGCGCACGGGCTCCAGCACCTCTTCGGCGCCTTCGGCGGGCCCGGGGTCGGCGGTTTCGCCAAGGTGCTCGGCGGCTTCGGCTACACCAGCCAGACCACGCTGCTTTCGTGGATCACCGGGATCAGCGAGGTGGTCGGCGGCGCGCTCGTGCTGGTGGGCCTGTTCACCCCGATCGGTGCCGCGGCGCTCCTCGGGGTCTGCGCGAACATCGTCTACGTCAAGTTCGGCGGTGGGTTCTTCCAGCGGCAGGGGCAGGGCTTCGAGTTCGAACTCCTGCTGGGCGCGGCTTCGCTGACGGTGCTGCTCGCGGGCTCCGGGCGGATCGCGCTGGACGTCAACACCCCGTGGCGGAAGCGGCCGCTTTCGTTCGGGCTGATCGGGCTGCTGCTGGCGGCCGCCGCTTCGGTCGTGGTGATCGTCCTCTGCCGCTGAGGTCTCGCATTTAGAGGACTAAATGCGC
This sequence comes from Amycolatopsis sp. NPDC057786, assembly GCF_042797905.1. Taxonomy (NCBI): domain Bacteria; kingdom Bacillati; phylum Actinomycetota; class Actinomycetes; order Pseudonocardiales; family Pseudonocardiaceae; genus Amycolatopsis; species Amycolatopsis sp. NPDC057786. The sequence goes on along the minus strand of NZ_JBHVKW010000071.1, from coordinate 7,583 downwards.
AACGAGCGCATTTAGTCCTCTGAATGCGTGCTACTTGCTGGGGTCCCGGACGGCGCCGGTGTCGGCCGAAGTCGCCATCCGCGCGTAGGCCCGCAGCGCGGCGGTGATCGGCCGGTCCCGCGAGACCGGCTGCCACGGCCGCTCGCTCGCCTCCATCTTCGCGCGCCGCTCGGCGAGGACGTCCGCGTCGACGAGCAGTTCGAGACGGCGTTCGTGGACGTCGAGCAGGATCCGGTCGCCGTTCTGGACCAGGCCGATCGTCCCGCCCGCGGCGGCCTCGGGCGAGATGTGCCCGACCGAGATGCCCGACGAGCCACCGGAGAACCGGCCGTCGGTGATCAGCGCGCACTTCTTGCCGAGGCCCGAGCCCTTGAGGAACGCCGTCGGGTGCAGCATCTCCTGCATACCGGGGCCGCCAGCCGGACCCTCGTAACGGATCACCAGCACCTCACCGGGCTGGATCTCCTTCTTGAGGATGGCGGAAACCGCCTCCTCCTGGCTTTCCAGCACCCGGGCCGGGCCTTCGAAATGCCACAGTTCCTCGTCGATGCCCGCGGACTTGATGACGGCGCCGTTCTCGGCGAGGTTGCCGCGCAGGATCGCGAGCCCGCCGTCCTTGGTGTACGCGTGCTCGACGTCGTGGATGCAGCCGTCCGCGGCGTCGGTGTCCAAAGAGGACCACCGGTTCTCGGTGGAGAACGCCTCCGTGGTGCGGACCCCGCCGGGCGCCGCGTGGAACAGCTCGATCGCCCGCGCCGACGGTTCCTTCGCGCGGATGTCCCAAGTGGACAGCCACGACTCGAGATCCGGCGAGTGCACGGAGTGGACGTCGGTGTTCAGCAGCCCGCCGCGGTGCAGTTCGCCCAGGATGGCCGGGATACCGCCGGCGCGGTGGACGTCCTCCATGTGGTAGTCCGAGTTCGGCGCGACCTTCGACAGGCACGGCACGCGGCGGCCGATGGCGTCGATGTCGTCGATGGTGAAGTCGACCTCGCCCTCCTGCGCGGCGGCGAGGATGTGCAGCACCGTGTTGGTCGAGCCGCCCATCGCCATGTCGAGGGCCATCGCGTTTTCGAACGCCTTCTTCGACGCGATCGAGCGCGGGAGCGCGGACTCGTCGTCCTGCTCGTACCAGCGCTTGCACAGCTCGACCACCGTGCGCCCGGCGTCCTCGAAGAGCGCCTTGCGGGCGGCGTGCGTGGCGAGGGTGGAACCGTTGCCCGGCAGGGAGAGCCCGAGCGCCTCGGTGAGACAGTTCATCGAGTTCGCGGTGAACATGCCCGAGCACGAGCCACATGTCGGGCAGGCTGAACGCTCCACAATGGACAGCCCGTCCTCGTCGACCTCACTGCTGGCCGACGCGGCGATCGCGGTGATCAGATCGGTCGGAGCCTGCGCGACCCCGCCGACGACCACGGCCTTCCCGGCCTCCATCGGACCGCCGGAGACGAACACCACCGGGATGTTCAGCCGCATGGCGGCGTTCAGCATGCCGGGGGTGATCTTGTCGCAGTTGGAGATGCAGACCAGCGCGTCGGCCTGGTGCGCGTTCACCATGTACTCGACGGAGTCGGCGATGATCTCGCGCGAGGGCAGCGAGTACAGCATTCCGCTGTGCCCCATCGCGATCCCGTCGTCGACGGCGATCGTGTGGAACTCTCGGGCGACCCCGCCCGCCTCCTTCACCGCGCCGGCCACGATCTCGCCGAGATCCTTGAGGTGCACGTGCCCCGGCACGAACTGGGTGTAGGAGTTCGCGATGGCGACGATCGGCTTGCCGAAGTCGCTGTCGGTCATTCCGGTGGCGCGCCAGAGCGAGCGGGCGCCCGCCGCGTTGCGGCCGTGGGTGGTGGTCCGGGAACGGAGTTGAGGCACGGCTGACTCCAAGGTTCGGGATGGGGACCAGGGCGAACGAGCGCCAAACTGGTCCTACCAATCCTACTCCCCGGAATCGTCACGCTTTTCCGGAGCCTTGGCCACGTCGTCGGTCAGCCCGGAGGGATCGGCCATGTGGCCCGCGCTGACCAGGGAAATCACCGGCAGATGACGGGTGCGCACGGCGGGAAGGGGGATCTTGGTCTCGTCCTTCAGCACCGCCTGCACCTTCGCCTTGTCGGTGATGGCGAGGCCCTTGAGCGAGTTCCACGGCAGGTCCCGCCGCCCGAACATCGTGCGGACCTCCAGCCCCTTGGCCGTCGCCGTCGTGCGGGTCCGGATGACGAACACCGCCAGCGCGATCGGGAAGAGGTAGAGCCACTGGAGATACGGCACGTCGCCGAACGCGACAGGCGTCACACAAACGACGAGGAAAGCGATCGCCAGCAACGCCGTGTTCGGGATTTTGAAGACGGCCTTGCGGTCCTCGTTCGCCTGTTCCTGCTGCTTTTCTTCTGCCACGTCAAAGATGGTGCACCGCCGCCCCGGAGGCCCCGAACGCGGGTCGCGCGACGCACCGATGGTGTCCAGCATGCGGAATCGCCATCCCGCAGAGTTGACACTCTTGACGGCGACCGGCTAGCTTCACACTCGTGACAACGCAGACCGGCCTCGTACTTCCCAAGCGCGTCGACGCTTAGGGAAGTCTCCGCTGCGTCGACGCGCGACCCTCGTGCGACCACTCCGGTCGGCGGGGGTTTTTTGTTGCCTGGATAGAGTTTCACCAGCCCGACCAGTCGATGAATACCCGAACGAGTGACTAGACAAGACGAGGCAAACAGCGATGACTAGTGCCACCTCGCGAGCTGAAGCGAACTCCGGTACCTCCGGTGCCCGACCCAAGCCGGCGCCGCCCGCCGGGACCCCGGTGCGGGTCACGGGCGCGCAGTCGCTCGTCCGCTCGCTCGAGTCGGTGGGCGCGGAGGTCGTGTTCGGTATTCCGGGCGGCACCATTCTCCCGGCGTACGACCCGCTGCTCGACTCGACGAAGGTCCGCCACGTCCTGGTCCGCCACGAACAGGGCGCGGGCCACGCCGCCACCGGGTACGCGCAGGCCACCGGCAAGGTCGGGGTGTGCATGGCCACCTCGGGTCCCGGCGCGACCAACCTGGTCACCCCGCTGGCCGACGCGAACATGGACTCGGTCCCGGTCGTCGCCATCACCGGGCAGCAGTCCCGCGCGCTGATCGGCACGGACGCCTTCCAGGAAGCCGACATCTGCGGCATCACGATGCCGATCACCAAGCACAACTTCCTGGTCACCGACCCGGCCGACATCCCGCGCACCATCGCGGAGGCCTTCCATCTCGCCTCGACCGGCCGCCCCGGCCCGGTCCTGGTGGACATCCCCAAGGACGTCCTGCAGGAGATGACCTCCTTCTCCTGGCCGACGGAGCTGCGGCTGCCGGGCTACCGGCCCACGCTGCGCCCGCACGGCAAGCAGGTCCGCGAGGCCGCCAGGCTGATCAGCAAGTCGCGCCGCCCGGTCCTCTACGTCGGCGGTGGCGTGATCAAGGCCGACGCGTCGCGCCAGCTGATGGAACTGGCCGAGCTGACCGGGATCCCCGTCGTCACCACGCTGATGGCGCGCGGCGCGTTCCCCGACTCGCACCCGCAGCACCTCGGTATGCCCGGCATGCACGGTTCGGTCGCCGCGGTCGCCGCGATGCAGCGGGCGGATCTGCTGATCGCCCTCGGCGCCCGCTTCGACGACCGCGTCACCGGGCAGCTGTCCTCGTTCGCGCCGGACGCCGCCATCGTCCACGCCGACATCGACCCGGCCGAGATCTCCAAGAACCGCAAGGCGGACGTGCCGATCGTGGGCGACTGCGCGGAGATCATCACCGAGCTGATCGAGGCCGTCCGCGCCGAGACCGACAAGTCCGCGAAGCCGGACTTGAAGGACTGGTGGACGCAGGCGAGCGCCTGGCGTGACGACTATCCGGCCGGTTACGAGTGGCCCGACGACGGGACGCTTTCCCCGCAGTACGTCATCGAGCGCATCGGTTCGCTCGTCGGCCCGGACGCGGTCTACACCGCGGGCGTCGGTCAGCACCAGATGTGGGCCGCGCAGTTCGTGAAGTACGAGAACCCGCGCACCTGGATCAACTCCGGCGGGCTCGGCACGATGGGCTTCGCCGTCCCCGCCGCGATGGGTGCCAAGTTCGGCGTGCCGGACAAGCAGGTCTGGGCCATCGACGGCGACGGCTGTTTCCAGATGACGAACCAGGAACTGGCCACCTGCGCGATCGAAGGCGCGCCGATCAAGGTCGCCGTCATCAACAACGGCAACCTGGGCATGGTCCGCCAGTGGCAGAACCTCTTCTACTCCGAGCGGTACTCCAACACCGATCTCGGTACGCACAAGCACCGCATCCCCGACTTCACCCTCCTCGCGGAGGCGCTCGGCTGCGCCGGGCTCCGCTGCGAGACCAAGGAGGACGTCGACGCCACGATCCGGCGCGCCATGGAGATCAACGACCGCCCCGTCGTGATCGATTTCGTGGTGGGGAAGGATGCCCAGGTGTGGCCCATGGTGGCCGCGGGCACCGGTAACGACGAAATCATGGCCGTGCGCGGGATCCGCCCGCTCTTCGACGACGACGAAGTCGCCGCCGAGGCGGAGATCGCGGCGGCGGCAGAAGGAGACGCCCGATGAGCGTGCACACCCTGAGCGTTCTGGTCGAGAACAAGCCCGGTGTCCTCGCGCGGGTTTCCGGACTGTTCTCCCGGCGTGGTTTCAACATCGAATCCCTCGCCGTCGGGCCCACGGAGAATCCCGAGGTGTCCCGGATGACGATCGTGGTCGCCGTTGAGGAGCTACCGCTCGAACAGGTGACCAAACAGCTCAACAAGCTGGTCAACGTCATCAAGATCGTGGAATTGGAAAAGTCCACAGCCGTGCAGCGTGAACTGCTGCTGGTCAAGGTCCGGGCCGACGCCACCGTGCGCAGCCAGGTCCTCGAGACAGTCCAGCTTTTCCGCGCGAAAGTGGTGGACGTGTCGCCGGAGGCGCTCACCGTCGAAGCCACCGGGACCTCGGACAAGATCGGTGCCCTGCTGCGGATGCTGGAGCCCTATGGCATCCGCGAACTGGTCCAGTCCGGAATGGTCGCGGTCGGCCGGGGCGCCCGGTCCATCACCGCCACCTCCGCTCGATAGAAATCTTTGTCTGTAAGTCAGGAAAGGAAGTAGTACCCCTCATGGCAGTGGAAATCTTTTACGACGACGACGCGGACCTTTCGATCATCCAGGGTCGCAAGGTCGCCGTGATCGGCTACGGCAGCCAGGGTCACGCGCACTCGCTGAGCCTGCGCGACTCCGGCGTCGATGTCCGCATCGGTCTGCCCGAGGGCTCGAAGTCGCGGGCCAAGGCCGAGGAGCAGGGTCTCCGCGTGCTCACCCCGGCCGAGGCCAGCGCCGAAGCCGACCTGATCATGATCCTCGCGCCGGACACCAAGCAGCGCTTCATCTACGAGCAGGACATCGCGCCGAACCTCAAGGACGGCGACGCGCTGTTCTTCGGCCACGGCTTCAACATCCGCTACGACCTGATCAAGCCGCCGTCGAACGTCGACGTCGCCATGGTCGCGCCGAAGGGCCCTGGCCATCTCGTCCGCCGCCAGTTCGTCGACGGCAAGGGCGTCCCGGCGCTCATCGCGGTCGAGCAGGACGCCTCCGGCAACGCGCAGGCGCTCGCGCTCTCCTACGCGGCCGCGATCGGTGGCGCCCGCGCCGGTGTCATCAAGACGACCTTCACCGAGGAGACCGAGACCGACCTCTTCGGCGAGCAGGCCGTCCTCTGCGGTGGCGCCTCCGCGCTGGTGCAGACCGGTTTCGAGGTGCTCACCGAGGCCGGCTACGCCCCGGAGATCGCCTACTTCGAGGTGCTGCACGAGCTGAAGCTGATCGTCGACCTCATGTACGAGGGCGGCATCGCGCGTCAGCGCTACTCGATCTCCGACACCGCCGAGTACGGCGACCTGACCCGCGGCCCGCGCGTCATCTCGCCGGCGGTCAAGGAGGAGATGAAGAAGATCCTCGGTGAGATCCAGGACGGCACCTTCGCCCGCGAGTGGGTCGCCGAGGACGAGGCCGGGCGGCCGAACTTCACCAAGCTCGAGGAGCAGGGCAACCAGCACCCGATCGAGGAGACCGGCAAGAAGCTGCGCGACCTGATGTCGTGGGTGGACCGGCCGATCACCGAGACCGCCTAGTTGTCACCACGAAGGGGCCCTTCATCGCGAAGGGCCCCTTCGTTTTGCGTATCGGAAAGCGATAGCGTGGACACCATGAGTGAGCAGCCGGTGGACGACAAGGCTCAGGTCAGGCCCGATCTGGACCTGAGCGACGCGGTGTGGATCCGGGCGGAACCGGAGGGCGCGAACCTCGAAGACCGCGCCGAGTACGCGCTGGTCACGCACACCGACGGCGTCACCTATACCGCGATGCGCCAGGCGTCGGATCCGGACGGCCATATCCTCGTGTTCACGCCGACGGAATGGGACGCGTTCGTGAAAGGCGTGCGGGACGGCGAATTCGACCTCCCCGCCTGAGGTCGCCCCACCGTCACTCCGCGACGGACAGCACGACCTTCCCCGTGGTCTTGCCCGCGGCCACGAGTTCTTGGGCCTTCGCGGCCTCTTCCAGCGGGAACACCGTGTCGATGGTCGGCTTGAGGCGCCCGCTGTCGACGAGTTCGGCCAGCGCGAGCAGTCCGGTGCGGTCCGGCTCGGCGAGGGTGAACCCGGCGGTGACTCCGGCGGCGTCGGCCAGTTCCGGCATCCGCTCGTCGTTCGTGCGGGTGAGCTGGATGAGCCTGCCGCCACGGCGAAGCGTCTTGAGTGACCGCGGTCCGTACTCCTGGCCGATCGTGTCGAGGACGACGTCGACGTCACGGACCTCCTCGGCGAAGTCCGTCGTGCGATAGTCGACGAGTTCGTCCGCGCCGAGATCGCGGAGGAACTCGTGCTTGGCCGCGCTGGCCGTCCCGATCACGTACGCGCCGCGTGCCTTGGCGATCTGGACCGCGAGATGCCCGACCCCGCCCGCGGCCGCGTGGATCAGGACCCGTTGCCCCGGCCGGATATCCGCCGTGTCGACGAGGCTCTGCCAGACGGTCAGCCCCGCGAGCGGGACGGCGGCCGCGTGCACGTGGTCCAAAGTGGACGGTTTACGCGCGAAGTGGCGGCTCGGCGCGGCGACGTACTCGGAATACGCGCCGGCCTGGAACGGGAACGACGGCATGCCGAAGACCTCGTCGCCGGGCGAGAACAGGGACGCGCCCGCGCCGACCTCCTCGACGACGCCGGACACGTCCCAGCCGAGGATGAACGGCGGATCGCCCATCGGGCCGATGCCGCCGGTCTCGCGGGTCTTCCAGTCGACCGGGTTGACGCCGGCGGCGTGCACCCGGACCAGGATCTGGGTCGGGCCGGCGACGGGTCTTTCGACGTCGACGAGTTCGAGGACTTCGGGGCCGCCGAGGCGGTTTTGGCTGATCGCTCGCATGGGTCCATTGTTCGGCGAGCGTCGTACTTTCGGCGAGGCTCCGGTGGGCCAAGCGTCGTCAGGATCGGGACAGCCGTTCGTGCCGCCTGCCGCAGAGGTTGCGAAAGCCACTTTCGCAACCTTCAACGTTGCGAAAG
>NZ_JBHVKW010000070.1:0-44305 GCF_042797905.1 Amycolatopsis sp. NPDC057786 | reverse complement strand
TCAAACGCTACATAGCCCGCGAAATCCACCAAACCCTCATCGCAGACCTCGCCAACCTCACCCACACCCCTTGACATCAATAGGAGCATCTTTCGCGACGTCTGATGTCCTGAAAGTGGCTTTCGCGGCACCGGCTACAGGCGGCCACGGAGCAGGCCCCCGGGATCACCAGTGGCCGGGAACCAGCAGGTGTCCAGGACACCCTTGGCCGGAACCGGTACCGCCCCTCCGTCCCGCGCTTGGCGGGGTCAGCCGCGGTTCTTGTTGCGGTTGCGCTCCTTGGCGCGCTGGTTGACGTCCAGCGTGACCTTGCGGATCCGGACGACGTCGGGGGCGACCTCGACGCACTCGTCGACGGAGCAGAACTCCAGCGCCTCCTCCAGGCCCATCTTGCGCGGGCGGGCCAGCGTCTCCATCACGTCGGCGGAGGACTGACGCATGTTGGTCAGCTTCTTCTCCTTGGTGATGTTGATGTCGAGGTCTTCGGCGCGCGGGTTCTCGCCGACGACCATGCCCTCGTACACCTCGGCGCCCGGCTCGACGAAGAAGGTGCCGCGGTCGGCCAGCTGGATCATCGCGTACGCGGTGATCGGGCCGGACCGGTCGGCGACCAGCGAACCGGAGTGCCGGGTGCGGATCTCGCCCGCCCACGGGAAGTACCCCTCGAACACGTGGTTCGCGATACCGGTGCCGCGGGTCTCGGTGAGGAAGTCGGTGCGGAAGCCGATCAGGCCGCGCGCCGGGAGGACGTAGTCGAGCTTGATGCGGCCGGTGCCGTGCCCGCCCATGTGCTCCATGCGGCCCTTGCGGGCGGCCAGCAGCTGCGTGATGCCGCCGAGGTGCTCCTCCGGGGAGTCGATCGACAGCCGCTCGAACGGCTCGTGCAGCTTGCCGTCGATCATCTTCGTGACCACCTGCGGCTTGCCGACGGTCAGCTCGAAGCCCTCACGGCGCATCTGCTCGACGAGGATCGCCAGCGCCAGCTCGCCACGGCCCTGGACTTCCCAGGTGTCGGGACGCTCGGTCGGCAGCACCTTGATGCTGACGTTACCGATGAGTTCCTGGTCCAGGCGGGCCTTCACCAGGCGGGCGGTGACCTTGTCGCCACCGCTGCGGCCCGCCAGCGGCGAGGTGTTGACACCGATGGTCATCGAGATCGCGGGCTCGTCGACGGCGATCCGGGGCAGCGCCTCCGGGTTCTCGACGTCGGCGAGGGTGTCGCCGATGGTGATCTCGGGGATACCGGCGATGGCGACCAGCTCGCCCGCGCTCGCCTCGGTCGCCGGGACACGGGTGAGCGCCTCGGTGACCAGCAGTTCGGAGATGCGGACGTTCTGGATGGTGCCGTCCTCGCGCATCCACGCCACCGTCTGGCCCTTGCGCAGGCTGCCGGAGTGGATGCGGATCAGCGCGATCCGGCCGAGGAAGTTGGACGCGTCGAGGTTGGTGACCAGCGCGCGCAGCGGGCCTTCGCGGTCGGCGAAGGGCGGCGGCACGTGGCGCATCAGGGTCTCGAACAGCGGGTCGAGGCTTTCGCTCTCGGGCACCGCGCCGTCGGCGGGCTGCTCGAGGCTCGCCTTGCCCGCACGCGCGGAGGCGAAGACGACCGGCAGGTCGAGGATCGCGTCGAGGTCGGCGTCCTCGATGTCACCGGCCAGGTCGAGCAGGAGGTCGTGGGTCTCTTCGACGACCTCGGAGATCCGGGCGTCGGGCCGGTCGGTCTTGTTGACGACCAGGATCACCGGCAGGCCGGCTTCGAGGGTCTTGCGCAGCACGAACCGGGTCTGCGGGAGCGGGCCCTCGCTGGCGTCGACCAGCAGCACCACCCCGTCGACCATGGACAGGCCGCGCTCGACCTCACCGCCGAAGTCGGCGTGACCGGGGGTGTCGATGACGTTGATCGTCACCATGCCCTCGTCGGTCTTGCGGCGGATGGAGGTGTTCTTCGCGAGAATGGTGATGCCCTTTTCCCGCTCGAGCTCCCCGGAGTCCATCACGCGATCGACGAGTTCGGCGCGTTCCTCGAAGGCGCCGGACTGCCGGAGCATCGCGTCGACGAGGGTCGTCTTGCCGTGGTCGACGTGTGCGACGATGGCGACGTTGCGCAGGTCGGGCCGGGTCTTGCCGGACGAGCGGCCGGCATCGACTGCGGTGGCGCTGGCTGCGGGCACGCGAAGGCTCCAAAGGTTTCAAGTTCGGGTGTGGTGCCCGCGCTCGCGCGTTCGAGACACGCCCGGCCGACTTTGGCCATACGCGGACCACACCAGGATACCGCTACCCCGGATGTGAGCAGCCCCACGCCCCATGATCGGTTAGGCTCACCTAACGTGTAGAGGTCGCCGACACGGTCGGACAAGGAGCGCGCGTGGGCAAGAAACTACCTGACGACCCGCACAAGCTCGTGCGCAAATGGATGAAGTCCGGCAAGGTCAAGAAGAAATGCTGCCGGTCGAAGTCGAGGTGCGGCAAATGCCCCGTCCTCGCCCTGAAAAAGGCGAAGACGAAGATCGCGAAGGCCGCTTAGAAGATCGTCAATGCACCACCGCCTCGTTGATCGCCCGCAGTTCCGGGGCGGTCCTTGTCGGCGAGAACTCGATCACCTCGTAGGCGGCCATGTGCTTGACCGAGAAGGGGTCGGTCGCGAGGATCGCGTCCAGCTTTCCCCTGGCCATGGGCTTGGTGATGATCACGCCGCCGATACGCGGGTTACGCCTGCCGGAGGCGAGGAAATTACCGTGCTCGTACTGTTTGGTCAGCCAGTCCGCGTGGTCCGGGAGCACGTAGTCGATTTCTTCGATGGGCGCTGTGTAGGTCAGCAGGACGACAAACATGAGATGAAGGTAGACCCGCATCGCCAATATGACGGGTGTACTGCCCCGGCTGATATGAAGTGTTGACGCTACGTGCCCGTAATGAGTGATCCACGCCTGCTTTTCCGGCTGCGGTACGATCGTCGGCATGCGCGCGCAGAACGCCCAGTGGTGGCCGCCCTCCGGCGGCCCCGAAGTCCTGCGCTGAACCAGACGAGCGCACCACCAGGCCGCCCCACCGGGCGGCCTTTTTCGTGCCCGGACCCTGGGGCGGCCCGAATCCGGAAGGAAGAAGGCAGATGATCAGGTTGTCCGGGATCACCCCGTCCGGCCACGTCCACGTGGGGAATCACCTGGGGGCCATCCGGCGCTGGGCGGACGAGGGCGGGCCGGACGACCTGTACTTCGTCTCCGACCTGCACGCCATGACGAACTCGCACAATCCGGCGAAGCTGCGTTCGATGGCCTCCGAACAACTGGCCGTGCTGATCGCGGCCGGGATCGAGCCGGATCGCGTGTTCGTGCAGTCCGACATCGCCCGCGAGCTGGGCGCCCTCAACTGGGTCCTGGAGTGCACCTGCAACTACGGTGAGGCCGCCAGGATGATCCAGTTCAAGGAGAAGTCGAAGGGGCGGGCCGGGGTGAGGCTGTCCCTGCTGACCTATCCGGTGCTGATGGCGGCGGACATCCTGCTGCAGGGCGCGGACGAGGTCCCGGTCGGCGAGGACCAGCGGCAGCACGTCGAGCTGGCGCGAACGCTGGCGAAGCGGTTCAACTCCACCTACGGCGACGTGTTCACCATGCCGAAGGCGGTGCTGCCGCCCGCCGGCGCGCGGGTCATGGACCTCGCCGAACCGACGCGGAAGATGTCGAAGTCGACGAAGGAAGAGGCCGGGGTGATCTTCGTCCTCGACGAGCCCGACCAGGTCCGGCGGAAGGTCAAGCGGGCGAAGACCGACGGCGGGTCGAAACCGGCCTACGCGCCGGAAACGCGGCCGGGGATGGCGAACCTGCTGGACATCCTCGCGGCGTGCACCAGGGAGAAGCCCGAGGACCTCGCCGACCGGTTCGACTCCTACGGCCAGGTGAAGGAGGCCGTCGCCGAGGCGCTGATCGAGGAGCTGCGGCCGGTCCGGGACCGCGCGCTGGCGCTGCTGGCCGACCCCGGCGAGCTGGAGCGGGTGCGCAAGGCGGGTGCCGTCCGGGCGGCGGAACGGGGTGAGCATCGGTTGCAGTCCGCGCTGCGGCTCATCGGCGCCGGCTGAAGGTCTCGCGCCGCTCCTCCAAGTGTCATGAAAGGGTCGTCCAGGACATATTTCGTCCTGAACGACCCTTTCATGACACACGCGACCAGTCCCTCGAAGTCCGTGAAGGCCCCCTTCACGGACTTGAGAGCAAGGAGTGCAGGGCGGGCAGAAGGACGCGGTCGGCGGGCAGCCAATCGAGGCCGTCGAGTTCGTGCGTGGAGATCCACCGGACGTCCTTGTGCTCCACGGCTCGCGGCTCGTCCCCCGCGCTGACCAGCGTCGCGGCGTAGATCCGCAGCACCTTGCCCTTGGGCAACGGCACGTCTTCGCCGACCCGGCCCGCGACCGTCACCGCGACGTCCAGCTCCTCCAGGCATTCCCTGGCCAACGCGGCTTCGTCGCTTTCGCCGTCCTCGACGCGCCCGCCCGGCAGTTCCCATTGCCCGGCGTGGTCGGCGGGCCAAGCCCGCTGCTGCGCCAGCAGCCGTCCGTTCCGCACGATGGCGGCACCCACGATCACCACGCGGCACACCCTACTGACCGGGCGTGAAGGCGTAAGACGCGTGCTTGACGCCGTGTCCGCGAGTCACGCGCCAGGCCGCGCCGCCTGCCAGACCACCTGGAAACGTGCCCCGCCATCGGGTGACTCACCGACGCGGACGCGGCCCCCTCGGCGCCGGACGGCTTCCGCGACCATCGCCAGCCCCAGCCCGGTGCCGCCGGACGATCGGGCCCGCGAATCGGACACGCGGTAGAACCGGTCGAACACCCGATCCCGGTGTTCGGGCGCGATACCCGGCCCGTCGTCGTCGACCACCACCCGCACGGTGGACCGCGCCGCGAGCACCGACACCACGATCTGGCCCCGCGCGTACCGGCAGGCGTTGCGCAGCAGGTTGCTCAGCACCAGCTCGACCTCGGCGTGCGTGGCCAGCGCCCACGCGGTCCCGACCGTGCCGCTCACCCGGATCTCCGGCGCGCCGGCGGGTATCCGCGCGACCGCCGCCCGCACCTCGCTCACCAGCTCGACGGGTTCCGCGGGCGGGACCTCCCCCGCGTCCGACCTCGCCAGCGCCAGCAGTCCGTCGAGCAGCGCGGAAAGCCGTTCCGCCTCCTCCAGGATGTCGGAAAGCGTCTCCTGCGAGAGGTCGGGATCGGGATTGGCGACGGCGACCTCGGCCTGCACGCGGATCGACGCGACCGGCGACCGGAGCTCGTGCGCGGCGTCCCCGGTGAACCGGCGAAGCCGTTCGGCCCCTTCCTCCTGCCTGGACAGCAACGCGTTGAACTCCTCCGCCAGGGCGCGGAGTTCGTCGTGCGAATCCGGGAGCGGCAGCCGTGAGCCCGGCGGAAGCGCCCGCACCGACCCGCGCATCCGCGCCACCGGCCGCAGCGCGAACCGCACCAGCAACCACGTCGCGATCCCGGCGCCCACCGCGCCGACGGACGCGACCACGAACAGCCACAGCCCGCCGGAGTGCACAGCGGTCGCGAAGCCGACCAGACCCGCGCCCGCGACGACGAGCCGTTGCTGCCCGTCGGGAGCGGTGACCACGGTGCCCGCCCAGCGCCAGCTGTGCTCACCGCCGGTCGTGACCGGTTCTCCCGCCTTCAGCGCGCGGACGTCCGCCGGGCCGAGGTTCGCGGGCGGCAGGCCGTCCACCGGGCCGCCACCGGTGTCGAGGACGCGGACGGTGACCGCCGATCCCGACGGCGGCCGTCCCGCGGCGACGTCGGCCTTCGCGGTGTTCAGCTGGGCACTCAGTTCGTCGTCGACCGAGCCGATGAGCAGCGGCTGGAGGTTGTCCCCCGCGACCGCCGCCAGCCCCAGCAGGAAGCCGAGCGTGACCGTGGCCGTGAGCAGGGTGATCCGGACCTGGAGCGAACGGCGGCGCCACCAAGACGGCGAGCCGATCACCCCTGTCCCGCCGGGGCGATCACTTCGTCGAGCTGCGCGTCCGAGGCCAGGTAGCCGTGCCCGCGCACGGTCCGGACCACCGCGCCCGCGCCGACGGCGTCGAGTTTGCGGCGCACGTACCCGACGTAGACCTCGACGACGTTCCGGGTCGCGGCCTGCTCGTCACCCCAGACGGCGCGCAGCAGCTCGTCCTTGGTGACGACCGTTCCCGCCCGGCCGGCCAGCACCTCCAGCAGCGCGAACTCGCGCGGGCTGAACGCCACCTCGACGCCGTCGTAGCGGACTTGCCGCAGGCTCCGGTCGACTTCGAGCGCGCCGATGCGCAGCGGCCCGCGGATGGCGTCCGGCGAGGCCCGCCGCAGCACCGCGCGCACCTGCGCGACCAGGACGACGAACGAGAACGGTTTCACGAGGTAGCCGTCGGCGCCGAGGTCGAGGCCGTCCGCCTGGTCGACCTCGCCGTCCTTCGCGGAGATCATCAGTACCGGGGTGGTGACGCCGAGCGCGCGCAGACGTTCGAGCACGCGGTAGCCGGAAAGACCGGGAAGCATGATGTCGAGCAGGACGACGTCGAAGGAGCCCGTCTGCGCGAGCCGCAGGCCGCTGGGCCCGTCGGCCGCCGTGACCACGTCCATGTCCTCGGCGCGCAGCCCACGCTGCAACGCCTTGCGCACGCCGGGCTCGTCGTCGACCACCAGTACTCGAGGTTTCACGTCACTCATCATTCACGCTTTCACCAGCTCACGCGCGACCTCTCAGCGCCATCTCAGCTCGGGCGGCGGAGTCTGAGTGGTGTCTCAGCGTTTCCGGGGAAGCGTTGTCGCCAAGACCCGAGCACACTGGGGTTCGGGGAAACAGGGAGAGACAGCATGGATCCGAAGAGGAAGGCCATCACCGCGGCGGTGGTGGGGACGGCTCTCGGCGTCGGCGGGCTCGTCGTCGTCGCGATGCCGGCCACCGCGGGCGACGCGCCCGTCTTGCCGCAGATCAGTGCCGAAGAGCTGGTGCAGTCGACGCTCAACGCGAAGCCGTCGGCGTTCGACGGCAGGGTCAAGGTCAGCAACGACCTCGGCCTGCCGCAGGTCGGCGGCGCCCTGCCCGGTGTCTCGGCGCTCGACGTCGACTCGGCGCAGGTTTCGACCGACGGCGCGGGCAAGAGCAAGATCTCGCTCACCGAGGGCTCGAGCCAGCAGACCATCGTCCGGAACGGCCAGACCGTCTGGGAGTACAACTCCAAGGACAACTCGGCCACCAAGATCACCGTCCCGGCCGAGCTGGCCAAGGAGCACCAGGACAAGGCCGAGGCCGTCGACCCGGCCACGGTCGCCTCGGAACTGCTCGGCAAGGTGCGCGAGAGCAGCACGATCGCCGTCGACGGGACGGCCTCGGTGGCGAACCGGGCCGCGTACGAACTGGTGCTGACCCCGAAGCCGACCGAGCGGACCCTCCTGCGCGAGATCCGCGTCGCGATCGACGACCAGACCCGGATGCCGCTGCGGGTCACGGTGCTGGCCAACGGCTCGTCCGCCCCGGCGTTCGAGGCTTCGTTCAGCGAGATCAACTTCGCGAACCAGCCCGCGTCGAACTTCGAGTTCACCCCGCCCAAGGGCGCGAAGGTGACCGAGAAGGCCGCCGAGGTCGACCCGAAGAACCGTGAGCTTGCCGAGCAGGCGAAGTCCGAGATCAAGGTCGTCGGCGACGGCTGGGACACCGCGATCACCGGCAAGATCCCGGCCGACGCGCTGGCGAAGGCCGGCGAGGCCAAGGACGAGCAGGGCCGCCAGGTCGACCCGAAGGCGTTGCTTTCGCGGTTCGCCAAGCCGGTCAGCGGTGCCTGGGGCAGCGGCTGGCTGGTGACCACCAAGGTCGGCAGCGGCGTGCTGACCGACGACGGCCGCTACGCCGTCGGCGCGGTGCCGGAGCAGGTTCTCTTCGAGGCCTTGGCCGCGAAGTGACCACCACGTTCGAAGCCGGAGCGGACGCTTCCCAGGAGGCGTCCGCTCCGGCGGTACCCATGGCGGCCCGCACCAGGGGCCTGCGCAAGGTCTACGGCCGCACGGTGGCCGTGGACCACGTCGATCTCGACGTTCCCGAAGGCGCCGTGCTGGGGATGCTCGGCCCCAACGGTTCGGGCAAGACGACGACCATCCGGATGCTGCTCGGTCTCGTGCGGCCTACCGAGGGCGAGGTCCAACTCTTCGGCAAACGGATGCCCGACGAGGCGGCGCACGCGCTGCCCGACGTCGGCGCGCTCGTCGAAGGGCCGGGTTTCCACCCTTTTCTTTCCGGGCGGGAGAACCTGCTGCGTGTGGCCGCGGCCGAACCGCGGCTGGCCACGGCGGGGATCCCCGGGGCGGTCGACACGGCCCTTGAGCGCGTCGGCCTGACCGGCGCCGCCACCCGGCGCTACAAGGGCTATTCGCTGGGGATGAAGCAGCGGATGGGCCTGGCGAGCGCGCTGCTCGTGCCGAGGCGGATGGTCGTGCTCGACGAGCCGACGAACGGCCTCGACCCGGCGGGCACCAGGGAGATCCGGCGGATCATCGGCGAACTGCACGCCGACGGTGTCACCGTGCTGGTGTCGTCGCATCTGCTGGCCGAGGTCGAGGCGACCTGCACGCACGTCGCGGTGCTCCAGTCCGGGAACGTGATCGCCCAGGGCGAGCTCTCCGAACTGCTGGAGTCGGGGAACGCGGCGCTGCTGGTGCGGACGCCGGACGCCGAACTCGCGGTGGAGACGTTGCGGGAGAACAGGATCGGCAGCAGGCTCACGCCGGACGGCGTCCGCGTCGACCTGACCGCCGCCGAAGCCCCCGACGTGCTGCGTCATCTGGTGACCGCCGGGGTGGCCGTGCACGAGGCGGCGAGGGCGCGGACCGGACTCGAAGACCTGTTCGCCCGGCTGACCCAGCCGGAGTCCACTGTAGACGGTGAGGGGGAGTCGTGACCCACGCTCTGGCCGCGGCACCCGCGGCACGGACCGGGCAGGACAGTGTCGGGCTGCTCCGGCTGTACCGCGCCGAACTCCGCTGGATCTTCCGGCGGCCCCGCACGCTCGCCGTACTGGGCCTGCTCGCGTTGATCCCGGTGATCATCGGGGTCGCGCTGACGCTCGTCGACCCGGCGGAGACGAGCGGCGGCGGCGGCGACGGTGACGGGGCGCTGCTCGCGTCCGCGGTCAGCAACGGATTCATCCTGCCGGTCGCCGCGCTCACCATGACGCTGGGGCTGCTGCTCCCGCTCGCCTCGGCGATGGCCGGGGCGGACGCGATCGCCGGCGAGGCGGCCCACGGGACGCTGCGCGGCTGGCTGGTCGCACCGGTCGGCAGGGGCAGGCTGCTCGCGATCAAGGCGTTCGGCGTCGCGACGGTTTCGACGATCGCCGTACTGGCCATGACGTTCACCGGTTTCGTCACCGGCCTGGTCATCAGCGGCACCGACTCGATGTTCACCCTGACCGGGTCCACGCTGAGCGTCTGGGACGCGCTGGGCCGCGTCCTGCTCGTGGCCGCGTGGGTGGTGCTGCAGCTGTGGGCGGTCGGCGCGGTCGCGCTCGCGATCTCGGCGTTCACCGAACATCCGATGCTGGTCGTCGCCTCGGTGCTGGCCGGGACTATCGTGTTCACCATCCTCGGCTTCCTGGACGCGGTGTCATGGCTGCATCCGTTCCTGCTCAACGAGAACTGGACGCAGGCGCCCGCGTCGGTGCTGATGGACCCGGTGGACACCGCGATGCTCGGCGAAGGCGCGCTGCGCGCCGCCTGCTACATCGCCATCGGCCTCTCGATCGCCTACGCCCGTCTCACGACACGAGACGGCTGAAGGATCCATGACCGCCGCGCTCAGTTGAGCGCGGCGGTCGAGCGGAAACCGGGTCAACCTTAAGGGAACCCTGTCAGCAGGTAACGAACCACGGACTAATCAGCCGCACCCTTGTGCACTCGGTCCGGTTTGTGTCGACTTGTCCCCCATGTTCCCGACAACGTGGTCCCTGCCACATCCCCAGTCCGCATCCGACCAGGTGCTCGCCGCGGAAAGTGGCATGCTTTCGGGGATCGAGAACACGATCAACAGCGTGTTCAAGCCGATCTCCGACGCACTGTCCGGATTCGTGTTCGCCGAGGTCACCGTCTTCGGCGTCACCTTCCCCTGGATCGTCGCCTGGCTGGTCGTCGCCGCGGCCGCCTTCACCGTCTACTTCGGCTTCGTCCAGTTCCGGGCCTTCCGCCTCGCCACCCGGATCGCCCGTGGCCAGTTCACCCGGCCCGACGAGCCGGGCGAGATCTCCCACTTCCAGGCCCTCAGCTCGGCCCTGTCCGGCACGGTCGGCCTCGGCAATATCGCCGGTGTCGGCGTCGCGGTCACCATCGGCGGAGCCGGTGCCACCTTCTGGATGATCATCTGCGGTCTCCTGGGCATGTGCACCAAGTTCGTCGAGTGCACGCTCGGGGTGAAGTACCGCGAGGTGCACACCGACGGGACCGTTTCCGGCGGTCCGATGCACTATCTGCGCCGAGGCATCGCCGAACGCTTCCCCACCGCGGGCGGACGCACCCTCGGCAAGGTCCTCGCGGCGGGCGCGGCGGTGATGATCCTGTTCTTCGGCATCGCCGGCGGCAACATGTTCCAGGCCAACCAGAGCTTCGCCCAGCTGCGCAATGTCACCGGCGGTGACGACGGCTTGCTCGGTGGCGACGGCGCGGCCCTGATCTTCGGGATAGTGCTCGCCGTCTTCGTCGGCCTCGTGATCGTCGGCGGTATCAAGTCCATCGGCGCGGTCACCAGCAAGCTCGTGCCCACCATGGGCGTCGTCTACGTGGTCGCCTGCCTGGTCGTCATCGGCGCCAACATCACCTCGGTGCCCGCCGCCTTCGGCGAGATCGTCAGCGGCGCCTTCGCTCCCGAAGGCGTGGCCGGTGGCGCCATCGGCGCGCTGATCGTGGGCTTCCAGCGTGCGGCGTTCTCCAACGAGGCCGGCCTGGGCTCCGCGCCCATCGCGCACTCCGCGGTGCGGACCAAGCACCCGATCACCGAGGGTTACGTGGCTCTTCTCGAGCCGTTCGTCGATACCGTGATCGTGTGCACGATGACCGCGCTGACGGTCATCATCGCCAAAACCCAGTTCTGGACCGACGCCAAGGCCACCGTGGCCGCGGGCGGCCCCACCCCGGACGGGGTGACGGTCACCTCCGAATCGTTCGCCAGCGCGCTGCCTTGGTTCCCCTACGTGCTCACCGTGGCCGTGGTGCTCTTCGCCGTGTCCACCATCATCACGTGGGGTTACTACGGACAGAAGGCCTGGACCTACCTGTTCGGGAAGAGCGTGCTCAGTGAGCGGCTCTACCACGTGGTGTTCTGCCTCTTCGTGGTGGTGGGATCGGTGCTCACCCTCGGCAGTGTCCTGGACTTCGCCGACGCCGTGCTGTTCCTGCTCGCGCTGTTCAACATCATCGGGCTCTACCTGCTCGCCCCGATCGTCAAACGGGAAATGACCGAGTACCGCCAGCGCCGCCGTGAGGGGGAGGTCGTCCGCGTCAAGTGACCCGCGGGTGCGTGAGGCCTTGTCCGGCCTCACGCACCGCGAAGCGGGCACCAGTTTCGGCGCCCGCCACTCCGGGTATTTGGTCCCGACGACCCGAGCCGTCCGGATCTGCCGCCGGCGCCGCGCGAAGGCACATAGTCGTGCCGACGCACTGTCCGAGGTAAGGAGCGAATCGTCGTGAACGAACAAGCGGGCAGGCCCGTGGTCGCCGGGGTCGACGGAAACGCGTCCTCGCTACTGGCGGTCCGCTGGGCGGCGGCGGAAGCGCGTCGCCGAGGGGCCGGACTCCGGCTGGTACTCGCGTTCGACAAGGACTCCCTGGAGTATCCACAACCCTTGCCGACGCGCGAAGAGCTCGCGGAAATGGCGGAGATGCGAGGACACCGCCTGCTCCGCGAGGCCGAAGACGTGGCACGGAAGGTGGAACCTTCCCTGCAGGTCGCCCTGGACCTGCGCCACGAGAAGCCGGCGCAGGCGTTGCTGGCGATGTCGGAGGACGCCGGCCTGCTGGTGCTCGGCCCGGAACAGATCCGTCCGCTGGGCAGGCTGCTGGTCGGCTCGGTGTCGATCGCCCTCGCGGCGCACGCGAAGTGCCCGGTCGCGGTGGTGCGCTCTCACGTAGCCGAGGACGACCCGCCCACGGAAGGCCCGGTCGTGGTCGGTGTCGACGGCTCGCACACCAGCGATGCCGCGCTGGCACTCGCCTTCGAACAGGCTTCAACGCGCGACGCGCCGCTGGTCTCGGTCCACACCTGGAACGACGTCCTCCCGTCGGCACTGTTCGACGAAACAGAGTGGACGTACAACGCCAGCGACATCGAGGAGCGCGAGAGCGAAGTGCTGGCCGAGCGGCTCGCCGGCTGGCAAGGCCAGTATCCGAACGTCTCGGTCGAGCGCGTCGTCACCCGAGGGAAGCCGACTGAAGTGTTGCTCGGATACGCCGACCGTGCCCAGCTCCTCGTGGTCGGTACCCGGGGACGGGGCGGATTCGCCGGGATGCTGCTCGGGTCGACCAGCCAGCAGGTGCTTTCGTACGCGCTATGCCCGGTCATCGTCGCCCGTTCCCCCGAGCGTTAGCGGGAGCCGGGCGACGCCGTCCGGGTCCAGGGCGAGCCGCACAGTGTCGCCAGGACGCAGATCGGCCGTCACCGGCGCGACCGCGTCCACAGTGGACAGATCGCCGCCGGGGGCGACCACGAGCCGCACGTGCTCCCGCCGGTGCACCACGGCGACGACCTCGCCCTCGACACCCTCCGGGGCGACCCGCAGACCGTGCGGCCTCAGGCCCAGCCGCACCGCGCCGTCCTCGACGTCGGGCAGCGCGACCTCGCCGAGCGCGGTTCGCACCGTCCCGCCCGACGCCTCGCCGTCGACGAAGGTGGTCACGCCGAGGAACCGCGCCACGTCCTCGTCCACCGGCTGCCGCCAGACGCGGCGCACCGCGCCCTCCTGCCGGATCTCACCGTCGTCGAGCACGGCGACCCGGTCGGCGAGCGTGAACGCCTCCTCCTGATCGTGCGTGACCAGCAGCGCGGTGATCTTGTTGCGCCGCAACAGGGCCGCGAGGTCGATCGCCAGCTGTTCCCGCAGCCCGGCGTCCAAACCGGACAGTGGCTCGTCCAGCAGCAGCAACCGCGGTTCCGGCGCCAGCGCGCGGGCCAGCGCCACCCGCTGTGCCTGTCCTCCGGACAGCTCGGTCACCCTCCGCCGCTCGTAACCGGCCAGTCCGACCAGATCGAGCAGCGCCCGGATCCGCTCGGCGTGCTCGGCGCGGGGGACGTCGTGCATCCGCAGCCCGAACGCGATGTTGGCGGCGACGTCCTTGTGCGGGAACAGCTGCCCGTCCTGGAACACCAGCCCGAACTCCCGCCGGTGCACCGGGACACCGGAGAGGTCCTCGCCGTCCCACCGCACGGTGCCCGACGTCAGCGGCTCCAGACCGGTGATCGCCCGCAGCAGTGTCGACTTCCCCGAACCGGACGGGCCGAGCAGCGCCAGCACCTCGCCGTCGGCGATGTCCAGCCCAGCGCTCTTCACGGCCGCGAAGGATCCATAGTGGACGGTCAGATCCCGTACCGACAGCGACACTAGAACTCCCCTACCGAATTCTGCCCGCGGACCGCGCCGAACCGGTCGATCAGCACCACCGCCACCACGGTCACGATCATGAGCAGCGCGCAGGCCGCGTAGGCCATTTGGTTGTTCAGCTCCCCCGGCCGCGAAATCAGCGTCGCGACGGCGACCGGCAACGTCGGCGCGTCCGGCCTGGCCAGGAAGCTCGTCGCGCCGAACTCGCCGAGCGCGACCACGTAACCGAAGCCCGCCGCCGCGACCAGGGAACGCGCCGTCAGCGGGAGATCGATCTCCCGCCACACCCGGCCGGGGCTCGCGCCGAGCGTCGACGCGGCCTGCCGCAGCCGGACGTCGACCGACCTCAGCACCGGCAGCACCATCCGCACGATCAGCGGGATGATCACCAGCGCCTGCGCGAGCGGCACCAGCAGCGGAGACGTCCGCAGGTCGCCGGGGAGCGCGTCGAGCGTGACGAGATAACCGAAACCGACGGTCACCGCGGACACGCCCAGCGGCAGCATGAGCGCGGCGTCCATCGTCTCGCCCATCCCCCTGGCCAGCCTGCCCGGCGTGCGGCGCAACGCCACCAGCACGACCGAGGCCAGTACGCCGACGATCATGGCGAGCGTCGTCGCGTCGAACGCCGTCCGCAGCGACATCGACGCCGCGTCCCAGCCGGAAACCTGAAGGGCGCCACGGGAGCCCTGCCCGGCGAGCGCCGCGTATCCGGCGAGGCTCCAACCGTCCGAAGTGGACACGGACTCGACCAGCAGCGCCACGATCGGCGTCATCAGGAGCGCGACCACCGCGAGCCCGGCGAACACCGCCCACCACTCGCCACCCCTCGGCCGCCGCGCGGTCTCGCTCCGCGAACGCAGCCGCACCGCGTTCTCCCGGCGCCGCCTCGCCAGCGCGCCGACGGCCAGCGCGGCGACGACGGCGGCGAACTGCACCAGCGACAACGCGGCCGCGCCGGAGAGGTCGAGCAGGTCGACCGTGCGCAGGTAGATCTCGGTCTCCAGGGTGCGGTACTTCGCCCCGCCGAGGATGAGCACGACCCCGAAACTGGTGGCGCAGAACAGGAACACCACCGCGGCCGAAGACGCGACGGCCGGGGCGAGCGCGGGCAGCGTCACCGAGCGGAAGGCGCGCCACGGCGACGCGCCGAGTGCCCGCGCCGCGTCCACGGTGCGCGGATCGAGATGGCTCCACAGCCCCGAGACCGTGCGCGCGACGACGGCGACGTTGAAGAAGGCGTTGGCCAGCACCAGTGGCAGCAGCCCGCCGTCGGGCCAGAGCGCACGGAACGCCAGGCCGACCACGACGGTCGGCAACACGAACGGCACCAGCACGAGCGTCCGGACAAGCGCGACACCCGGCAGCCGCACCCGCGCGAGCAGGAACGCGACCGGCAGGCCCGCCAGCACCGCCACGATCGTCGAAACCCCGGCACTGGCGACGGTGAATCCGGCGAGTTTCCAGGTCAGCGGGTCACCGATGGCCGTGCCGACCCCGCCGGAGCCGAATCCGCGCGCGACGATCGCCGCGACCGGCCAGGCGAAGAACACCACGAGGAATCCGAGCGGCAGCACGGCGAGCGCGGCCAGCCCGGCTCCACGGAAGGTCAGCCTGGTCGAACTCGGCCGCCTTCCAAGGCGCGCTTTCGGATTTCCGCAGCCGGGCCGCGGCATCGGCTGGTCACTCACCTGGCCGTGTCAGCGGCCCGTCTCCGCAAATCCGAGGCCTCCGGCCGAAGAACGACGCGCGCGCGTATCGTCGCGCGGTCTACCGGCATCAGTTCACGAGGCACGCCCTAACCTTCCACTAGCGTGCGCCACTGGGCGATCCACTGCTCGCGCCCGGCCTGGATCTTGGCCGGTTCGAGCGTCTTCGGCTGCTGCGGCTGCGGCGCGGCCTGTGCCCAGCCCTGCGGGAGCTCGACACCCTGACGGGCCGGGTACACGTACATGTTGCTCGCCACCGTCACCTGGAACTGCTGGGACAGCAGGAAGTCCACGACCTTGCGGGCCTTCTCGACCTGCTTGCCGCCCTTCAGCACCCCCGCGTACTCGACCTGGCGGTAGCAGGTGTCCAGCAGTGCCTTCGTGCGCGGCTTGCCGTCGTCACCGATCTCGGCGGCGGGCGAAGAGGCGTAGGAGACGACGATCGGGCGCGGGCCCTTGCCCGAGGAACCGGAGAACTCCTTGGAGTAGGCCTCTTCCCAGCCGCTGACCGTCTTGAGCCCGTTGGCCTTCAGCTGCGTCCAGTACCCCTGCCAGCCCTGCTCGCCGAACTGGGCGACGGTGCCGAGCAGGAACGCCAGGCCGGGCGACGACGTCGCGGGGCTCGCGGTGACCATCAGGTCCTTGTACTTGGCGTCGGCCAGGTCCGCGAACGACTTCGGCTCCGGGATCCCCTTGTCCGCGAAGTACCGGGTGTCGATGTTGACGCAGACGTCGCCGAGGTCGACCGCGGAGAGCCGGTGCTCGGGGTCGATGGAGTAGCGCTGTGGGCCGCGATCGGCCTCCGGGCTGGTGTACTGCTCGAAAACGCCCTCGGTGAGCGCGCGCGAGGCGAACGTCGAATCGATGCCGTACGCGACGTCCCCGATCGGGTTCGCCTTGGTCAGCACCAGTTTGTTGGTCAGCGCGCCCGCGTCCCCCTGCTTGAGCACGGAGATCTTGATCCCGGACTGCCGCTCGAACGCGTCGAGGACCTCCTGGGGGGCGAGCCACGAGTCGTGTGTCACGAGCGTGACCGTCGCCGGCGCCTGCGGGTCGTTCCCCGTGTTCCCGGAGAGCGAGCAGCCCGCGACGAGGGCGGCCACCGTGCCAGCCGCAACGACCGTGCGGAGGGCGCGTTTCATCTAGCCTCCTGCGTTCTTCAAGGGGGGGGACCCGTGGCAAAAGTGCAGCGTAGCCGACGGCGTACCACCATGGAGTCATGGCGGAAATCTTGAACGACCAGCAGGCCGACGAGGCCGTGACCAAGCTCTCCGGGTGGACCCGCGACGGCGTGACGATCGAGCGCACGGCGAAGCTGCCGAGCTTCCCGAAAGCCATCGAGGCGGTGGACAAGGTGGCCGAACTGGCGGAGGCGGCCGACCACCATCCCGATATCGACATCCGCTGGCGGACGGTGACGTTCCGGCTCAGCACCCACTCCGCCGGCGGGCTGACGGAGAAGGACTTCTCGCTCGCGTCGCAGATCGACGGGGTACTCGACGGCATGTGACGTCCGCTACGACCGCGCCACAACTCCGCTTCTCGGACGTCACCCCGGTAGGGACACAACGAGAAAGGACGAGTGATGACGCAAGCGATCGTGGTGGGGTTCTCGGCGTTCGGCGCGATGGTGGCGGCCGCCGCCGGCGTGCTCTGGTACACGGCGCGCGAACGGCATCACCAGCACGACCAGTGACGTTGGTCACACCGGCGTCGGCGAGGTAACGCGGAGTCTGATCAACGCGCTGTTCCGGGCGGACCTGTCGCTTCTCTCCCCCGGGGAACCGCCGTGAACAACGCCTCCATCACCGCCGCCCAGCGCGCCTGGGTGACCACGTTCGCCGCCGCCATCACGCTGCTGACGATCGTCGTGCTCGGCCTGCTCGGCTAGCCCGAGTAGGCCTCGCGGGCGGCGACCAGCTCCGGAAGGTGCTTCGCCGCCCATTCACGGCATGCCTCCATCGGCTCGAACAACGTCCGGCCTAGTGGGGTGAGCTCGTATTCCACCCGCGGCGGCGTCTCGTCGTACGCCGTCCGCGTGATCATGCCGTCGCGCTCCAGAGCCCTCAGTGTCTCCGTGAGGACCTTCGGCGTGACTCCCCTCAAGGGCACCCGCAGCTCGGAGAACCGGCGCGGCCCTTCTTCCAGGCACTGCACGACCAGGCCCGCCCATTTGTCGCCGATCCGGAACGGGGTCAGGTTCGACGGGCAGCCGGGCGCGAACATGTCGGGACTCAGCGGCTTCACCCGTCCGAAGTTACCCTCGCCCACGCCGACAGCCCGGCCGCGGCTTCGGTATAGGTGCGCGAGCCGACGGACATCGCGATCACCAGGTCATAGGCGTCGTCTTCCGGCGCGTCGAGGTCGTACCCGTTCAGCCCGTAGAAGACGAACGTCGCCATCCAGGCCAGGCGCTTGTTGCCATCGATGAGCGCGTGGTTACGCGCCAGCGACTCCAGAAGTACCGCCGCTTTCTCGTGCAGCGTCGGATACGCGTCCCGGCCCATCAGCGAAGCCAGCGGCCGGTGCGCGGCGGAGTCGAGCAGCCCGAGATCCCGGATCTCGGGCACCCGGAGGTCTTCCGCGAGTGCGAGGAGGTCTTCGACGGTGAGGTACTCGGTCACTGGGCGAGACGGTCGAGCAGAGCGGCGTAGCGCTCCCGGCCGTCCTTCGACAGCGCCCGGACACGATCGTCACGGACGCGGCGCGCGGCCGCCTCGGTGATGGCGCGGACGGTCGCCTCGTGCTTGCTCACGCCGTCGGCCTCGGCCAGCAGGGCGAGGGCGCGCTCCTGCTCGTCGTTCAACCTCAGAGTCATGGCCATCCGTCGATGATACCACTCTGGTAGCACGCCTTCGCGCCGGATGGTTTCCGTGATCCACCTCCACCTGACCCCGGACTTCCGGCTCGGCACGTTCGGGCACCCCTGGGCGTAGACGATCGGCGTGTTCGGCGAAGACCGGTGACCGAGATTTCGGCCGAACCCGCCCTGATCCTCGGCAAGCCGCTACGCGGATCCGCGTAGGCCCGATTGCCGCTTCCGGGCCGACGCCCCGAGCGGCCGCGGGCAGGACTCTTCAGTGGTCTTGAAATCCAGTGAGGAGCTCGCCATGAACCGTTCCACCGCCGCCGTCGCCAACGCCTTCTTCCTCTTCGTCGGCGTCGCGGGCCTGCTGATCCAGATCGCTTCGGGGGTCCCCGGTTTCCCGGACATCCCGCCCGGCCCGTTCATTCTCGGCGTGTCCGGGATCCTCGTGCTGACGTTGGCCGCCAAGTACCGGTGGATCCTCTTCCTCGGCGTCGCCGCGCC
Source organism: Amycolatopsis sp. NPDC057786 (assembly GCF_042797905.1). Lineage (NCBI taxonomy): Bacteria > Bacillati > Actinomycetota > Actinomycetes > Pseudonocardiales > Pseudonocardiaceae > Amycolatopsis > Amycolatopsis sp. NPDC057786. Next base: position 25,681 of record NZ_JBHVKW010000070.1, on the reverse strand, counting down.
GGTGTTCATCCTCGTCGGCGCCCTGCTCGAAGGCTCGTTCTGGGTACGGCTCGCCGACGTCGGCGACTTCGGGCCCTTCGTCGGGACCGTGCTGCTGATCGGCGGGGTGCTCGCCGCGGCGATCTCGGGTGTCGTCGCCGTCTCGCACGCCTACCGCCGGGTGGCCGTCCGCTGAACCGGAAAAAGGGGACGATCGGAGGTTGCCCTGGCGGCCTCGTGACTCTTAGCTACTCGAACGAGTTTCTTCGAGAAGTGAGGGGTGTTCCATGGCAGGTCTGCGCAGACGTGAGGTGCTCGCGGGCGCGGTGGCACTGGCGGGCGCGGCGACGATCGGGCTGAACCCCGGCACCGCCGCCGCGGCCACGCAGCAACGTCCTGGCGCGCAGTTCCCGCCGTCGCTGGAGTTCGGCGACTACCCGGTGGTCGCGCGAGTGCGGTCGCGGCGGGCACTGGAGCACCTGCGGGTGCTCAGCGACAAGATCGGTCCCCGGATCGCCGGTACCGAAGGCGAACTGCGAGCCAAGGACTACATCGCGAAGGTGCTTCGGGACCTGCGCTACCAGGTCACGCTGCAGCCGTTCCCGATCGCCGACAAGTTCCTGGGCGGCCTGTCGATCGGGCGGGACAGCTGGCAGACCGGTTCGTCGCCGCAGGGCCTGCAGGACGTCACGCGCGAGGCCGTCGTCGTCGACGCCGGTGACGGCAGCACGCTGCCCGACGATCTGACCGGCAAGATCGTGCTGATCGCCGCCGTGGCCAACAAGGCCGACGCGTACCTGATGGCCGCGCAGCGCGGAGCGGACGCCGTGCTGCTCGGCCGGATCGGCGCCGACCCGGCACGCAAGCTGTCGGCGTTCTCCCCGACGCTGGCCACCCCGGTCACCATTCCGGTGCTCGGCCTGGCCCAGGTACAGGTGGAGCGCCTGCGCGAACGGCTCGCCAAGGGTTCGGTCACGGTGAAGGCGACGGCCACCCACCACAAGAACCTGACGTCGTACAACGTCATCGCCGAGCGGCCTGCCACGTTCCCCGGCAAGGACGACGGCGTGGTCATGGTGACCGCGCACTACGACAGCGTCCCCGGCTCCCCCGGCGCCAACGACGACGGCAGCGGCACCGTGCTGTGCCTGGAGCTGGCGCGTGTCCTGCGGTACCTGCCGACGAACAAGACGCTGCGGTTCGCGCTGTGGGGCTCGGAGGAGTACGGGCTGATCGGTTCGCGGCACTACGTCAAGAACCTGTCCGACCAGGAGGCGAAGCGGATCGCGGGCTGCTTCCAGAACGACATGGTCGCCACCAGCTGGGACCCGGCGATCACCTACTGGCTGCTTTCGGTCGACGGCGCCGACAACGCCACGACCGCCGCCGTCAACGCCGCCGCCAAGCGGCTCGGCTACGACCCGCGGGTCAAGGGCCCGGTGGCGCGCGGTTCGAGCGACCACGTGCCGTTCTTCGAGCGCGGGATCGCTTCCGGCAACTTCAGCTGGCGTGGCGAATCCGGTCCGGCGCTGCTGGAGCCGACGTACCACACGCCGGAAGACACCATCAAGGACAACGTCTCCCTTGAGCGGCTTCAGGTTTCGCTGGAGCTGATCGGCTCGGCGGCCTACAGCCTGCTGCGGAAGTAGCGGCCGTGCCGGGTGTCCCCGAACCCATCGGGGACACCCGGCCGTCCTCAGCGTGAGTAGTCCACCGCGCCCAAGGCGATCGGGGCCGGGTTCTTCGCGACCCAGGCGACGGCTAGTTCGCTCAAGCGATCGAGGTGACCGTCCGCGCCGCGACCCGTTCTGACCTGCTTGACGATCTCCTTGGCCTCTAGGAGTTCTTCTTCGCCGAGAGGCTCGCCCTGCGCCAGGAAACCCGGGAACGCGTCGGCCATCGCACGATAAGCGCGGTCCCAGTTCGCCCCGCCGTTCCGGAACATCTCGTCGGCGATCCGGCCGGTGACGCGGATGGCCTCGCACTGCACTGTCGCGCCCGCACCGCTCGACGGCACGAGAAGCTCCCAGAGCGCTTTGTGCCGCTCCTGCCAGGATCCTTCGGGAACGACGATCGGCGAAACCCCGTCGTGCTTCGACCGCCGGGCGACGGGCTCGACCCCGAAGATCCGGTACAGCTCGCTGAGCGCGGCGTCGGTCTCTTCGAGGAAGTCGCGGTTGAAGGTCTCGCGGTGGAACTCGAAACCGCTACCGATCCGCTCGACCTTCCGGCACATCTCGGGCGTGATGCTCGCCCCGCGTTCGAGCAGCAGCTTCGCGATCTCGGCAGACTCGCGGAGGTAGGCGTTCTCCGTACTGATCAGGCAGCACATCAGCAAGGTGTTGCCGCGCCTGTCGACGACCTCGGTCGAGGCCCCGTGCTCGATCAGGACTCGCGCCGCCTCGACCCTCAGCCTGCCCACAGCGGACTGAAGCGGCGTTTGCCGGGAGGTGTCGGCCGCATCGATGTCCGCACCGAGTGAGAGCAGCAAGGGAATCTGCTTCGGGAGCCCACGGGAAGCCCGCGTATGAAGGGGTGTCTTGCCGTAGCTGTCCGGGGTGTCGACGGCGAGCCCCTGCTCGCTCAGCCAGACGACGAGCTCGTCCGGGCATTCCGGGAAGCCGATGGCGGTCCCTTTGGCATAACCGCCCCGCGCGTCGATCTCGCATTTGCCGAAGACGGCTTTCAGCTCCTCCAGCGGGGCCGAGGTCAACATCTCCTGGAAATCCTTGGGAAGAGTCTTCCGCTTCCGTGCCATCGTGCTTCTCCTCAGTCGAACTTCGGGCGCAGTTGTTCGCGCATCTGCCGGAAGTTCTTTGGCTTCACAGCCCAGCGCTCCTCGTCGGTGTCCTCGAAGGTCACCTCGTGCTTCCCGGCCGTCCGGTCGTATTGCACGAGGATCGTCACCGGCAGCCGCTCACCCAGGTACGCGTTCACCGCCGCTTCGATACTCGACCACTTGCAGGACACGGGCGTGATGACGTCCCCGGGCGAGTACGCGTACCCGTACACACTGCGAAACCCTTCGCCGAACTCCAGGATCATCGCCAGCGATTCCCAGCCGTCCACCGATTCCGGCAGGTCCGCGGCTTCGACCAGCGATCCGATGAGATCGACGGCGGCGTCGTCCGGCACTGTTCCCTCCTTCGCTCGCTGCAGGTCGAGGAACTTCCGCATGACTTCGGAGACCTCCGGTTCCTCGTCCGCCCGCGAGATGTCGGCGTCGTCGATGGTGAACCGCCGCAACAGTTCGAGGGCGGCGTCGCTGACGAGGAGGTCGACGACCGTTTCGAGCACGAAGTCCTCGCCGCCCTCCTCCGTGCCGGTGGGGACGAGCCGCTCCCAGTCACGGGGAAGGCCGAGGTGGCTGTGGAACATGTCGAACTGTTCTTCGGTGGTCACCACCACCTCGCCGAGCTCGTAGCCGGTGAGCGGCGATTCCCTCAGCGCGTCGGCGAGCCTGCCGGTGACGATCCAGTACCCGCTCGTCGTGACGATGTCGTCGCCGAGCCAGCCGGCGAACTCGTAGTGCAGCGGGCCGACCAGTGGTTCGGCCCCGCGCCGCGGGTCGTGGTCGATACCGGGGCCGAGGCCCCCGGCGACCTCGGGTTCGAAACGGTGGTACCCGGAACGATCTCCTGATGTGATCATGACCAGCGCTCGAGTTCGGCGTCGATACGCGGATCCGTGCGGACCCACACCTCACCGTCGGCGGCTCCCGGCGGAGTGTCCACGCGCTCGAGCCCGAGCGTCCGGACCAACGTCAGAAGCTCGTCCCGCTCCGCACCCGCGTCCTCGACGGAGTAGCTGTCGAACAGGACGTAGTGCACATCCCAGCGGTCGTTGTACCCGGAGTCGGCCCAGATCTTGCAGAAGCCTTCCACCAGCTCCCGGTCGAACGGCGCGGCCTGCTCCGGCTCGCGCGCCGCGGCGAAACCCCTCGCGATGTCTTCGGCACCCCACCAGGCCACGGCTTCGGCGACCGCGGCCGGGGTGAAGTCCTCCGGCGAGAGGAAGCCCTCCAGCAGCCAACCGGCTCCGGTGTCCTCGACGCCCAGCTCTTCCTCCTGCAAACGGGACACCAGCCCGTCCGCCATCGCGCAGGGACCGGAGAAGGTGAAGATGCCGGCGGCGGCCACGAGGGTGCCGCCGTCAGGGTGTGAGACGTTGAGCGTGGTGTCCGTCTCCGGCACGTCCTTCACGAGAGCGAGAAGGTCCGCCGGTACGCCGTCGTAGAGCGCCGCCTGCGCCTGCGGATCCTCGGAGAAGTTGAGGTCGCCGGTGTGATCGAAGGTCACCACGAGACCGCGGCCCTCGGCGGTGAACCAGGCGTTGACGGTGTCGCCTCCGCCGTTTCCGAAGCCGAAGTGCGTGACCCCGTCGACCGTCGACGGCTCGTGCCCGTCGATGCGGGTCAGGACGTCCAGCCGATGGCGCAGTTCGCGGGGATGGATCCGCCGGAGCATCGACTCGTCGAACCGGGAGCGGAGCCGGGCACGCTCGAAGGCAGCGACGTCGGGCCACCAGAGACCGCTGTGGTCGAGGGCGCTGAAACCGCCGCGGACGAAGTTGGCCACCTGGGTCCGGTAGTCGCCGCGGTTGGTGACGAGGCGGTACTCGATCCGCGAGGCCTGCGCTCCTTTGACCCGGCAGATGGTGCCGGAGTCGAACACGAGCAACAGCGCCTCTTCGTTCTCCTCGTCCTCGACGCGGAAGGACGCGTTGTCGGCGGCGCGGTGCCGGTCGACGAACTCCTGGAACGCGTCGGACGCGGATCGAGCGTCGCCAGGGGCCCACTTCCGCTCGTTGTCCTTGGCGTCACGGAAGGTCAGAGGTCTCATCGTCATCCTTGCTTTCTGGCCTGGTCGGCGGCTTCGGAGCACTTCAGGAAGCTCACCGTGCGCACCGCGTCGTCGGCGAGGTCCGGGAAGGCGCGGCGAACCGCGAGCTGGACCTTCTCCTCGATTCGCCGCCAGTCACGCTGATTCACGCCGTGCTCATCCCTTCGGCGGTCGCGGTGGATCCGCATCCCGGCGCACGCCCGTTCCGCGATGGCGATCACCCGCAGCACCTCGGGAAGCAGGCCGGGATCGACGGCGCCCGGATCCCGGACCGCCTTCCCGCCGTACGGGTGGCGGCCCGTGTACTTGAGGAGCGCCTCGTCGAGCGGGGCCGGCCGGGCGGGAACACGGTTCGCGTCGTACTCGACGACGAGCGACCAATCGGACCACGCGCTCGCGGAGCGCAGCGCGTCGAAGATCCGGCCCCGTTCGAGCAGCTCGACGTCCGCGCCCTGAGCGACGAGCCGGCGTTCGTCCCAGCGGATGTCCCGGAAGAACGACTCGACGTCGGCGGGAACGCCGAAGAGGATCGGGTCCAGCAACGCGACCGCCGCCGGCTCGTCGAGAGGCCCCCGGGTCCCGGCCGCCTCGCACAGCGGCAGGATCGCGCTCCACAGCAGCAGATACCGGGTCAGGTCCTCCCGGATCACCTCGAGGTGGGCCTCGGTGACCGGGAAGGCGAACGTGCGAGGGTCGTGGTTGGCGTTGGCTCCGGCGTCGAGTTCGAGCCTGAGCTCACCGGCCTCGCGGATCACTCGCGGCATCCAGGGGCTCGCGTGGGAGAAGAGGACCTCGGTCATGACGCCCAGCCGCGGGCGACCTGGCCGAGGACGTCGACGATGCCGCGGGAAACGACCTCCAGCTGACTGCGGCTGCCGATGATCGGCCGAGGGTAGGGCGGATTCGGATCGGGCTCACCCTGCCGCTCGCCGTTCGCGAGTACCGCCAGGCGGCACTCCTGGGAGTTGAGTCCCCGTCCGAGCCGCACCACCAGGCCGCACACGACGGCTCCCGCGGCGACCTCCACGGTGAACGACCGATGGCGTGGGCCCGTCGATATTCGCGAGACCTCGGCTCCGGCCGCGCGATACGCCTGCATGAACTCGCTCGCGGGGAGTGCGGCGTACGCGCCAGTGGCGGTGAGCAGGGAGTCTTCGTCGTAGGTACCCGTCGCCTCGGCCGCCCAGTCACGCTGGGCGTCGCACCAGCGGTACCAGTTCGCCGCGAAGTCCGTGCGCGCCAGTGCATGGGCGAGCGGTGAAAGGGCGGGGCTCGTCATGCGGTTCATCCTCGGTCCGTGGCGGCGTGCTCGAATGGCCGCATGAAGAAGACGAAACGCGGGCCTCTGCGGTTCCTCGTGATCGCGCGCACGGCACCCGGCCGCCACCCGCACCCCATGGAGGTGGCGCTGCACCCGGCAGGCGCCGCTTCACGTGTCTCGATCTCGGTGGGCCCGCATCCCGTGAACGCGGGCGGGCAGGTCGCGCTCTCCCAGGTGCTCGACGAGTCCCGGACCGGGCTCAGTCCGAACTGGACGGAGGAGTTCGACGAGGCCGACCTGCACTGGGTGGTGCCGTACCTGGTCCGCCTCCAGGGCGGGGAGGACACGACGGACGAGATCGTGGCGCCTACACGGCGCGGCACGGCAAGGCACCGGCGACGATGTTCCAGGAGCGCTGGCCCGTTTCCTCGTAGGCAACGGCCTCGGTCCCCACCTCATGCGAGCCCGCCGCGTGGCGATCGATCGCGAGCGCCTCGTCGCGGTCGGCATAGTCAAGAGTGCCAACGATTTCTCCGCCGCGTTCTGCCTGCTGGAAACAGACCGAGCGGCCGGTGAACTCGACGAACCGGTCGCCGCTGTCGTTGATGTCGACGACGACGTGCTCGGCATCGTCGTTGTCGAGCAAGGCGGCGAAACCCCTCGACGGAGATGTCGTCTTCGATCTGGGCACCCCAACGCTCGATGAACCAGACCTCGCGATCAGCACCCGTGCTCTTACCTCCGTGGAGGATCCATTCGAGGAGCGAACGGCGACAATGGAGCCATGGATCTTGAACTCCGCGCGTGGGCACGCGACTGGTCTGATCGGCTCAGGTCGGCGCTCGAGCAGGCCATCACCGCGGTCGCAGGACAGCTGCCGTCGGACGACGTGGCCGGCGTCGGCATCGCGACCGACGCCGACGCCACGTCGATCGTCGCCTTCGCGCACTCGCGGCGACATCTCGACGAGATGATCGCCGAGGACCCGGAGTTCGCCATCGACGCGAAATGGCACCTCGGCGAGTGGGACCTGGACATCCGCGGGGCCGAGGGGATCGACGATCCGCTGGAGCCGATCCGCGCCGAAGCGGAACGGGCGATGCGACGCTGCACCGATTCGGACCTTCGCGAGTTCCGGAGGACGGTCTGGGACTCGATCGCACAGGCGTTGACGGCTTCGGCCGCCGCCGGGTTCTTCGAGCGGTGGCCGAACGCGGTTCGGGTCTTCCTGCCACTCGACGCCGACGTCTCGGAAGCCGACATCGCACAGTGGAACGCCGCGTTGAACGATCAGGCAGGCACCGCGGAGTTCCGGGAGTTCTTGCAGGTCGACGTCAGACGTTGAAGCGGAACTCCACGACGTCCCCGTCGGCCATGACGTAGTCCTTGCCCTCCATGCGCACCTTGCCGGCGGACCGCGCGGCCGCCATGGAGCCGTGCTCGATCAGATCGGCGAAGGACACGACCTCGGCCTTGATGAAGCCGCGCTCGAAGTCGGTGTGGATGACGCCCGCGGCCTGCGGGGCGGTCGCGCCCTGCGGGATCGTCCAGGCGCGCGACTCCTTGGGGCCCGCGGTCAGGTACGTCTGGAGACCGAGGGTGTGGAAGCCGGCGCGCGCCAGCGAGTAGAGGCCGGGCTCGTGCTGGCCGACGGACTCCAGCAGCTCGCGCACGGACTCCTCGTCGTCCAGTTCGAGCAGTTCGGCCTCGACCTTGGCGTCGAGGAACACCGCGTCGGCCGGGGCGACCAGTTTGGCCAGCTCCTCGCGGCGCGACTCGTCGGTGAGGATGCCCTCGTCGGCGTTGAAGACGTAGAGGAACGGCTTCGTGGTGAGCAGGCTCAGCTCGCGCAGGGCCTCGAAGTCGACCTCCTTCTGCGCCTGGAAGAGGGTCCGCCCGGCGTCGAGGATCTCCTTCGCCTTCTGGGCGTTGTCGAGCGCGGGCTTGTTCTCCTTCTTCGTCCGCGCTTCCTTCTCCAGCCGCGGCAGCGCCTTCTCCAGGGTCTGCAGGTCGGCGAGGATCAGCTCGGTGTTGATCGTCTCGATGTCGCTGCCCGGGTCGATGCGGCCGTCGACGTGGATCACGTCCGGGTCGTCGAACACGCGGATGACCTGGCAGATCGCGTTGGCCTCGCGGATGTTCGCGAGGAACTTGTTGCCGAGGCCCGCGCCCTCGGAGGCGCCCTTCACGATGCCCGCGATGTCCACAAAGGACACGACGGCGGGCACGGTCCGCTCGGAGCCGAAGACCTCGGCGAGTTTGTCCAGCCGCGGATCCGGCAGCGGGACGACGCCGACGTTGGGCTCGATCGTGGCGAACGGGTAGTTCGCCGCGAGCACGTCGTTGCGGGTCAGCGCGTTGAACAGGGTGGACTTGCCGACGTTGGGCAGGCCGACGATGCCGAGGGTGAGACTCACGGGCCAGAAGTCTACGTGCCGCCCGCCGCCCCATCCGCCGAGGCCTTGATCGCCGTGTCGGATTTCCGCCAGCCGCTCCCCCGACCTGGTGGCACGATCGATGTCATGACCGAGCAGACCTTGGCCGAACGGGCCGTGTGGCGCGACGCCGAACGGTGTTACCGCGCCGTCGCCGCCCGTGATTCCCGGTTCGACGGCCAGTTCATCATGGCCGTCGCCACCACCGGGATCTACTGCCGCCCGTCCTGTCCCGCGTCGACGCCGAAGCAGCAGAACGTCCGCTTCTACCCGACGTCGGCGGCCGCGCAGGCCAACGGCTTCCGTGCCTGCCGCCGCTGCCTGCCCGACGCCGTCCCCGGCTCCCCGGACTGGGACATCCGGGCCGACCTCGCCGCACGGGCGATGCGGCTGATCTCGGACGGGACCGTCGAACGCGACGGCGTCCCCGGGCTCGCGCGGCGGCTCGGCTATTCCGAACGGCAGCTCGGCCGGGTCCTCACCGCGGAGCTCGGTGCCGGACCGCTGGCGCTGGCGAGGGCCCACCGGGCGCACTCGGCGCGGCTGCTGATCGAGATGTCCGGCCTCCCGCTGACCGACGTCGCGTTCGCCGCGGGCTTCTCCAGCGTCCGCCAGTTCAACGAGACGATCCGCGAGGTCTTCGCGACGACGCCTTCGCAGCTTCGCGCCGCGAGCCTGCGCCGTCGTAAGGCCGAGGAGTTGCCGACCGGGACACGGTTGAGCCTGCGGCTGCCGTTCCGCAAGCCGTTCGACGCGGGCGGGGTGCTGGACTTCCTGGCCTGCCAGGCGATCCCCGGCGTCGAGCACGTGACGCGCGACGATTCCGGAGTGACCGGTTACGGGCGCACGCTGCGGCTCGCGCACGGCCCCGGCGTCGTGTGGCTGACGGCGAAGGACGACCACGTCCGCTGCGACCTGCGGCTCTCCGACCTGCGTGACCTGAGCAGCGCGGTGGCCAGGGTGCGGCGGCTGCTCGACCTCGACGCCGACCCCGAGGCGGTCGCACGGGTCCTCGGGGCCGACCCCGCCCTCGCGCCGCTGGTCGAGGCGATCCCCGGCATCCGGGTGCCCGGTGCTGTCGACGGAGACGAGCTCGTGCTGCGCGCGCTGCTGTCCCGCGCCGAGGCGGCCGCGCTCGCCGACGAACTCGGTGAACGCCTGCCCAGCTGCGACGAGTCGCTGGAAGGGCTGACCACGCTGTTCCCGACGGCGGCCCAGGTCGCCGAACACGGCCCGGAACGCGTGGCCGCGGTGGCCCGCGCGCTGGCGGACGGGGTGGCGGTCCACGTCGGCCGCGATCCCGCGGAGCTGCGGGCGGAACTTCTGGACGTCCCGGGCATCGGGCCGGGGACCGCGGACTACGTCCTGATGCGCGTGCTGGGCGCGCCGGACGTCTTGCTGACCGGTGATCCGGCGCTGCGCCGGGGAGCCGCGGCGCTGGGCATCACGGACGACGAAACGACGCTGGCCGAACGCGGACGGGCCTGGCAGCCCTGGTCCTCGTACGCCGGCATGTACTTGTGGCGAGCCGAAAAGGGAGAATGATGAGCATCGCGTACTGGTCCACGATGGACACCGAAATCGGCCCGTTCACCGCCGTGGTGGCGGGTGACGGGGCCGTGCTCGCCTCGGGCTGGACCGGCGACGTCGGCGAACTGACGCCGCTGATCTCGCCTTCCCTCGCCCCCGGCGAAGTGAAGCAGCGACGGGACCTCGGCCCGGTGAGCACCGCGATCCGCCGCTACCACGACGGCGACCTGGACGCGGTCGCCGACGTCGAGGTGCGGCAGCGGTCCGGCGCGTTCCGGGAGCACGCTTGGGAAATCCTGCGGAAGGTGCCCGCTGGCGAGCCGGTCAGCTATGCGGAATACGCGGCGCTGGCGGGGAATCCGGCGGCAGTGCGGGCGGCCGCGTCGGCGTGCGCGAAGAACGCCGCGGCGTTGTTCGTGCCGTGCCACCGGGTGGTGCGGACCGGCGGCGGCGTGGGGAACTTCCGGTGGGGTGTCCCGGCGAAGCAGTGGCTGCTGACGCACGAAGCCGCCTGAACCGGCACCACGGGATGCCATGAAAGGTCCTTTCCTTGCAAATTTTGCAAGGAAAGGACCTTTCATGGCGCGGGGGCAGGGGTCAGGCGGCGTGGATCTCCACCGAGGAGCCCGCACGCGACTTCCGGATCCGCAGCCGCGTCGGGATCCGCTGCCGCAGTTCCTCCACGTGCGAGACCAGCCCGACCACACGACCGCCGGCGCGAAGCTCGTCGAGGATGTTCATGACGATGTCGAGTGTCTCGGCGTCCAGCGTGCCGAAGCCCTCGTCGATGAACAGCGTGTCCAGCAGCGCTCCGCCGGTTTCGGCGGCGACGACGTCAGCGAGACCCAGTGCCAGCGAGAGTGACGCGAGGAAGGACTCGCCACCCGAAAGCGTCTTCGCGGGCCGGACGGTGCCGGAGTAGTCGTCGAGCACGTCGAGGCCGAGCCCGCCGCGGGTGCCCCGCGCCCCGGCCGCGTCGGAATGCACGAAGGAGTAGCGGCCCTGGCTCATCGTCCGCAGGCGAGCCGTCGCCGCGACCGCGACCTCCTCCAGCCTCGCGGCGAGGACGTACGAGCGCAGCGACATCTTCCGCGCGTTCTGCCCGCGTCCGTTGACGACCTCGGCCAGCGCCTTCAGTTCGAGATACCCCTCTTCGACCGGCGCCAGTTCCGCCATCAGGGCCGTCATCCGCTCGGCCAGCCCGGTCAGGTCCGTGTGCCGCGTCTTCGCCGTCCGCAATGCCGCGAAAGCCTGCTCGGCCTCGGCTCGCGTGTCCTGCGCCGCGTCCGCCGAAGCGGCGACGTCGATCTCGTCCTCCGGCGAGATGCCGAACAACTCGGGCTGCGCGAGTTCCTCGCGGGCGGCCCGCTCCATCACCTTCGCGTCGGCGAGGCTGGCTTCCAGTTTCATGATCTGCTCGTCGGGCCGCGCCGCGGCGCGCATTTCGTCGAGGTTCGCGAAACCCTTGGCCCGCAACGCTTCCTTGACCAGTTTCGCTTGCTCGTCACGGCGCTCGCGGGCACCCGCGACGGTCAGCCGCGCTTCGGCCAGCGCGTCGAGGCGGGTCGCGAAACCGAGCAGATGACGCCGCCGGGTGGCGACGTCGGCGAACTCACCGCGCGCGGCCTCCAACCGGCGTTCGCGCTCGGCCAGCCGCTCGGTCAGCCCGCGCACCTCGGTCGCGACCTCGACCGCGCGGCGTTCGGCCGCTCCACGCTGTTCGGTCAGCTGCTCGATCTTCCGTTCCAGTTCCAGGAGCCGCGTCTCGAGAACGGGCTTTCGGCGAGCCGTCTCCGACAGCGTGGCGACCAGGTCGCGCGCTTCGGCGAGCCCCGCCCGCAGGGTCTCGGCGGTGTGCTCGCCCAACCGCTCGATCAGGACGGCCAGGCGGTTCTCGGCCTCCTGCAGCGCGGCTTTCGCCTTCTCGCGCCACGCGTGCGCCTGCTGCTCCGCGGCTTCGGCGCGACGCTCGTCCTCGGGGTCGACCAAACCACCGGTGTGCGTCGCCGGTGACGGATGCTCGGTCGCTCCGCAGACCGGGCAGTCCTCGCCGGCACGGAGGCCGGCCGCGAGTTCGGCCGCCATTCCTTCGAGACGCCGTTCCCGCAGATCCAGGCGGTGCTGACGGGCCCGCTGATGGCCGTCCACGGCCTCGCTGACCGCCGCACGCGCCCGTTCGACAGCCTGCTGTGTCCTGGGCACCTCTCCGGCGTCGCGAGCCAGCGCGGTCAGTTCGTCGACACGAGCGCGGGCGCTGTCGAGCTTCGCCTCGGCTTCGGCGGCAGCGGCCGCTTCGGTCCGCAAAGCCGCGATCTTCTCCGGCGCCGCGCCCAGCTCGGCGGCGAAGTCCTCGGCCTGCTTCTCCACTTTCCCGGCGGCCGCGTTCAGTTGCTCACGGCGCGCCAGATCCCGTTGCTGCTGCTCACTTTCCGCCACGAGCTCGGCGAGCGCGCCCGCTTCTTCCCGCAACCCGCCCGCGCGGGCGCGAAGCTCGGCGGCCGAACTCTCCGCCGCGTCCGGCACTTCCCGAGCCCGGAGTGCCTCGGCGGCTTCGGCCTCCGCGAGCTGGTCCAGTCTGCGTTCAAGGAGGTCCGCCTCCGCGACGACACCCGCCGCGCGATGCGCCGCCTCGACTTCTTCCGCCCACTCCGCCCGCTGGCCCGCCTGCTCGGCGATCACCGACAGCCGCGTGTACGCGGTGCGCACCCGGCGGATCCGTTCGGCGATGGACCGGTTCTCCTGCCAGACCGCTTCAGCCTTCTTGGCCGCCGTGCGAGCCTTCGTGTCGCGCTCCTGTGCCTCGGCGACCCGCCGTGCCGACTCGGCGAGCACCTCCCCGGCCCACTCGGCCTGCCCTTCCTCGGGCGCTTCCTGCCCCGCGACCTGCGCGAACCGCGCGACCCACTCCCGCAACGTCTGCTGCCGCGCGTGCAACTCGCGGCCACGCTCGGCACGCAGATTCGCGAACCAGTCCTCGACGTCGGAGAAGCGCTCGGTGCCGAACAGCCGCTCCAGCAGCTCCTCGCGTTCGGCCGTGTTCGCGCGCAGGAACCGCGCGAATTCGCCCTGCGGCAGCAGGACCACCTGGAAGAACTGCTCGTGCGTCATGCCGATGAGCCGCTCGACCGTGCGCGCGACCTCGTCGATCCGCGTGATGCCCTCGGCCACGTGTCCGGCGGGTACCGTGCCGACCCAGCTCAGCACCGCCTTCGCCTGCTGGACGGTCATGCCTTCGCCACGGCGCTTCGGCCGCTGGTACTCGGGGTTGCGCGCGATCCGCATCCGCTGGCCCTGCACGGTCAGTTCCAGGACGACCTCGGTGACCTGGTCGGGCTCCGCGAGGTCGCAGCGCAGCCGTTTGACCTCTCCCCGCGCGCCGGGGACGGTGCCGAACAACGCGAACGCGATCGCGTCGAGCAGCGTCGTCTTCCCCGCGCCGGTGTCACCGTGCAGCAGGAACAGCCCGTCGGCGCCGAGCACGTCGAAGTCCACCACCTCGCGGCCCGCGTACGGACCGAAAGCGGCGACCTCCAACCGGTGCAGCCTCATACTTCGCGCTCCCTGCCCGCCGCGCCCAGCGCCGTCAGCACCAGACGCTCCTCGCTCTCCGACGGCGCGGATCCGCGGCAGTCCTCCAGGAAACTCCGGGTGATCTCGACGTCGGACCGCCCGCGGACGGCTTCGGCGTACTTCAGCGTGACACCGTCGTGCCCGCCTTCCGGCTGCCAGTCCATATGCACCGCGTACGGAAACCGCTCACGCAGCTTGCGCATGGCGTCGATCGGGCGGACCCGGTCGGTGACCGTGAAGGAGAGGAAATGTTCGGTGAGCCCGTCGTGCTCGGGATCGGAAAGAAGATCCGCCAGCTCGCCGCGCAGCATCGCGAGGTGGCGCGGCACCGGCAGTTCGTGGCGCCGGACTTCGGCGAGCCCGTCGGCGCCCAGCTCCACCAGCCAGACCGATTTCCGTTGGCGCGTCTCGGAAAACGAGTACGCCAGCGGACTGCCCGAATAGCGCAGGTGCTCGGCGAGGGTCTGCGGACCGTGCAGGTGGCCGAGCGCGACGTAGTCGACGCCGTCGAACACCGAACCCGGCACCTGCTCGACGCCGCCGACCGCGATGGTCCGCTCGGATTCGGTCGGTTCGCCGCCGGTGACGAAGGCGTGCGCGAGCACCACCGACCGCGTTCCGGACGGCCGTCCGGCGAGATCCGCCCGGACCCGCCGCATCGCTTCGGTGAGCACGCCGGTGTGGCCGCGTGCCTCGGGCACACCGAGGGCGTGCCGCGCGGGCTCCGGTTCGAGGTACGGGATCCCGTAGAGGGCGACCTCGCCGTGCTCGTCGGACAGCAGCACCGGCTCGGCGAGCCCGTCGATCGTGGCGCGCAGGTACAGCCCGCCCGCCGCGGCGAATTCGGCGAACGCGCCCAGCCGCGGCGCGGAGTCGTGGTTGCCCGGTGTCATCACCAGTTCGGCCCCGGCCTGACGGATCCGGCCCAGCGCGGTCGTGGCCACGCGGACGGCCTCCGCCGAGGGCACCGCGCGGTCGTAGATGTCCCCGGACACGAGCACGACGTCGACCGACTCGGCGGCCACGAGGTCGGCGAGATGGCCGAGCACGGTTTCCTGCTCGGCGAGCAGATCGGCGCCGTGGAAGGTACGGCCGATATGCCAGTCGGACGTGTGCAGGAGCTTCACGCAGCCCAAGGTAGGGCCGCGCACCGGCCGGAGAGGGGAGGCGCGCCCTGGTCGGCACTGCGCTTTCCGACACGCCGGGGACGGCGCAGGTCAGATACGGAGCGCGACCGGGCAGCTCCGTTTTTGTCGGTGGGGTCCGCCATGATGTCCCCGACTCGAATCCGGAGGGGAGGTACCGGTGGCGACGGTGATCACCACCGCGGCCGTCGTGCTCGCGTTGCTGCTGCTCGCGGCCGTCGCGCTGCTGTGGCGGCTGTACAACGACGGCATGCGGAGGGCGGACGCGGCGGCGAAACAGGTCGCGGCCGAGCGGGCGAAGGCCGATCAGCAGCAGCTCGCGTTGCGCCGGTACGAGGTCGCGTTCGCGTCGATCAGCGGCCGGGGCGAGCTGGGCGAGCAAGTCCTCCTGGAGACCGCACGAGCGCTCGGGCTCCGCGAGGAGCTGCACTTCACGCTGCAAACGGATCTGGCGGGCGGCGGCGCCGCGAAACCGGACATGGTGCTGCGGGTCGGCGGCGGCCGGACCGTGCCGGTGGACGCGAAGGCGAGCATGGCCTGCTGGGCCGAGGCCGTCGAGACCGACGACCCCGAAGAACGGCTGGACGCGCTGCGCGTCCACGTCCGGCAGCTCCGGTCGCGGGCGGCCGAGCTGGCGGGCAAGGGCTACCAGCGCTGGGCCGACGCGATCTACGGGACGATCATGTTCGTCCCGTCCGACGCGGCCGTGGTCGCCGCGCTGGACACCGACCCGGAACTACTGCGCTGGATGCTGGACCGGCGGGTGTTCCTCTGCGGGCCGACGGGGTTCGCCGTACTGGCGTCCGCCGCGCTGTTCGCCGCGACCGAACGGGCGCTGGTCGAGGACGTCGAGCAGGTGCGGGCGGGCGCCGCGGCCGCGCACCGGGCCGCGGGCAACGCGATCGACGCGCTGAACCTGTCGAGCACGCACCTGCAGCGCTTCATCTCGGCCCGGCGGCGAGAGCTGGAGGCGCTCGAGAGCTTCCGGAGCACGGTCTCGCCACTGACCGACGCCGCGGGCAGCCCGGCGCCGGTCCCGCTGATCAGGAAGGCGGACGAACTCCCGGCCTCGTGAGTGGCCAGAACCGTTCTCTCGAGGGGCAAGGCAACAACAAGAGGTAAGGCAAGGTCACGTCGCC
Source organism: Amycolatopsis sp. NPDC057786 (assembly GCF_042797905.1). Lineage (NCBI taxonomy): Bacteria > Bacillati > Actinomycetota > Actinomycetes > Pseudonocardiales > Pseudonocardiaceae > Amycolatopsis > Amycolatopsis sp. NPDC057786. Next base: position 9,781 of record NZ_JBHVKW010000070.1, on the reverse strand, counting down.
CCCAAGGACGTCCACCGTGTGGATTTTGGGGCGTTAGACGACCAGAAATCCACACAGTCCCGCGTGCCGCGCCCCGGGATGCGAGGAGGTGTGTGGAAATAGGGACGTTGAACGTCCCTATTTCCACACACCCCTCACTCGCGGTAGCGCTCACGCGCTCCACAAGCACGTCGAGTAGCCACAGGGGAAGTCGCCGCCGATCCGAGTACCACGCCACCTTCCCGAGTGCTCATCGCACCGACCGCACCTTCCCTACCTGCGACTTCCGGAAGAGCAAGCTCCAGTTCGGCCTGTCCGACAACCTTGCGGGTCCCTCACTCGTAGTACTTCCGGTAAGCATCCGGACAGTCCGTCCGGGTGGTCCGGAATGACCACTACCAGGCGATAGACACACCGCCTGTTGGCGGTATGCCCGTAGCTTGGATATACGGTGGGACCTGTGACCGCGATTCGCGATCGCCAGAGCGATCCTGATGCCGACGACGTCCCCGTTGCCTGGGACGAGCGTCCGCTCGTCGGCGCCAGGCGGGGGCTGCCCTGGTGGGCGGCCGTCCTGGTGGGCTTCGGGCTCGCCATCCTTGGCGCCTTCGTCGACATGATGATGCAGAAGGACCTGGGCCTGCTGTTCAAGGCGTGCTACGCGCTCGGCGCGGTGGCCGCCGTGGTGGCCGTCCAGCGCCGCGGGCTGTTCGGCCCGATGGTGCAGCCGCCCCTGGTCCTCGCCGTGACCGTCCCGGGGGTCATCCTCCTGACCTCGGACGGCAGCAAGGGCACGGACCTGCTGTCGAGAGCCTTCGACGTCGGCACGCCGCTGATCAACGGCTTCCCGACGATGGCCATCACCACCGGCGTCACCTTGGCGATCGGTATCTTCCGGATCTACCGCGAGCGCGATCCCGACGCTCCGGTGAAGGTGAAGCCGGGTACCAAACCCGAGCGTCGCGACGAGGGCAAGCCCGCCGCCCGGCCCGCCGCGGCCGCCGCGCCGGGCCGTGGCCGTCCCGCGTCCCGGACCGGCCAGACCCCGCCCCCACCTTCCCGCCGTGGTGCCCCGCGAGACGGCGGGCCGCGTGACGGTGCGCCGCCGCGCCGTCGCCCACCGGCCGATGACGAGCGCCGTCCCCGCCGCGACGCCGAGCCCGGCGCCCGCAAACCGCCGCCTCCCGGACGCCAGCCCCGGCGGCCGCGTCCGCCGGAAGACGGCGAACCGCGCCGTCGCGATCCCCGCGGCGAAAGCGCCCCCGGTGCCCCGCGCCGCCGTCCGCCGCGTGCGGACGATCCGCGCCGCGGAGGGCAGCCGCCCCGCCGCCGTCCGTGGGACGACGAGCGGTGAAGCAAGGGACCTTTGCTCTCACTTGAGCCTCTGACCAGCAGAAAGGGCCGCCCGAGGACTTCCTCGGACGGCCCTTTCTCGTAAGGAACGTCAGGCCTTAGCGGCCTTGCGCAGCTCGTGCGGCAGCGCGAACGCGATCTTCTCGTTGGCCGTGGTGACCTCGTCGACGCTGTCCCAGCCGCGCTCGGCCAGCCACGCCAGCAGGTCCATGACCAGCACCTCCGGCACCGAAGCGCCACTGGTGACGCCGACGGTCTCGACACCTTCGAGCCACGCTTCGTCGACTTCGTGCGCGAAGTCGACCAGGTGCGACGCGCGCGCCCCCGCCTTCAGCGCGACCTCGACCAGCCGCTTCGAGTTGGACGAGTTCTGCGAACCGACCACCAGCACCAGGTCGCACTCGGCGGCCATGGCCTTGACCGCGACCTGACGGTTCGTGGTGGCATAGCAGATGTCGTCGCTGGGCGGGTCGGCCAAGCCGGGGAACCTGTCCCGCAGCTGGTCGACGCGCTCCATGGTCTCGTCGACGGAAAGGGTGGTCTGCGACAGCCAGATGACCTTCGACGGATCGCGGATCTCGACCTTGTCGACGTCCTCGGCGGTGTCGACGAGCTGCACCTTGTCGGGAGCCTCGCCGGCCGTGCCTTCGACCTCTTCGTGGCCTTCGTGACCGATCAGCAGGATGTCGTAGTCGTCCTTCGCGAACCGGTTGACTTCCTTGTGCACCTTCGTCACGAGCGGGCAGGTCGCGTCGATGGTCCGCAGGTTGCGCTCGGCGGCCTCGGCGTGCACCGCGGGCGAGACGCCGTGCGCGGAGAACACCACGAGCGCGCCTTCCGGCACCTCTGAGGTCTCGTCGACGAAGATCACGCCGCGTTCGCGCAAGGTGTCCACGACGTGCCGGTTGTGCACGATCTCCTTGCGCACGTACACCGGTGCGCCGTAGAGCTCGAGTGCCTTCTCGACGGCGATGACCGCGCGGTCGACACCGGCGCAGTAGCCGCGTGGCTTGGCGAGCAGGACACGTTTGCCACCTGCCGGCACACCGGACTCGGTGATCGTCGGACTGCCGGCGGGCGTGATTCCGGGACTCGCAGAACTCATGCCCCCAGGGTACGGGCTGCCCCAGGGGCCCCTCGCACTCACGTTCAGGTGACCAGGGAACCCCTCCAAAGGATGTGCGTGGAGTCACGTCCGGTGAGCCGAAACACCCGTTCGGTTGGGCAGGATGGGCCGAATACGGCAGGCTAGACGCATGAAGCCTCTCCCGCTCCCCCTCCGGGTCGCCGCGGGCCTCGCCGTCACCACCGCCGAGCGGGTTCGCGAACTTCCCAAGCAGCTCACCGGGCTCCCCGTCACGGTGGTCAGCCAGGTGCTCCAGTTCTCCATGCGTGTCCAGCAGCACGTCACCGAACTCGCGATCAAGGGCGACGACGCGCTGTCGGGGCTCCGCCCGGTCGAGGACACGCCGAGCTGGGCGACCTTCGACGAAGATCTCCCGCCGGACCTCGGCGAACGCAGGTACGAGCGCGACTCGTGCGTCGTCCCGCTACGGGAGGACGCCGAGGTGCCCGAGCCGCGCGCCGAGACGAACGGGCACCTGCACGACCTCGAAACCCTCACCGACGACCCGTGGGCGGAGGAGGAGCGCGCGCTCGCCGAGGACCACGCCGACGGTGAGTTCGACAGCGCGAGCGCGCCCGTGACCTCCGGTCCGGCCGGGCTCGACGACTACGACACGCTCACCCTGCCGCAGCTGCGCGCCCGCCTGCGCCGGTTCGACCTCGCGCAGCTGGAAGAGCTCCTGACCTACGAACGGGCGAACGCCGACAGGGCCTCGTTCGTCGGCATGCTCACGCGGCGCATCGGGAACGTGAAGAAGGCCGACGGCGACGGCGCGGAAGGCCAGTGAGCGCCGAACCCACCTCCGCGGCGGCGGGTCCGTCCACCACCGCCGAAAACCCGTGGCCGGTCCGCACGGTCGCCCGCAAGGTCGGCGAGTGGATCAACCGGCTCGGCGCGGTCTGGGTCGAGGGCCAGGTCACGCAGATCTCGGCCCGCCAAGGCACCAACACCGCGTTCCTGACGCTGCGCGACCCGTCCGCGGACGTCTCGATGTCGGTGACCTGCCCGATGGGCCTGCTGCGCACGATCGAACCGCCGCTGCGCGAGGGCGCGAGCGTCGTGGTGCACGCGAAACCGACGTTCTTCATGAACCGCGGTTCGCTGAGCCTGCGCGCCAACGAGATCCGCGCGGTCGGCATCGGCGAACTGCTCGCGCGGATCGAGCGGCTTCGGCGGCTGCTGGCCGCCGAGGGCCTGTTCGCGCCGGAACGCAAACGCAAGATCCCCTTCCTGCCCAGGGGGATCGGGCTGATCACCGGCCGCGCGTCCGCCGCCGAACGCGACGTGCTGGTGAACGCGCAGGCCCGCTGGCCGCATGTCGCGTTCAAGGTGATCAACACCGCCGTGCAGGGTTCGCTGGCCGTCCCGCAGATCCTCCAGGCACTGTCCAAATTGGACCGTGACCCGGATGTCGACGTCATCGTGATCGCGCGCGGCGGCGGCAGCGTGGAAGACCTGTTGCCGTTCTCCGACGAAGCGTTGTGCCGCGCCGTGTCCGCTGCCGGGACCCCGGTGGTCAGCGCCATCGGCCACGAGCCCGACACCCCGCTGCTCGACCACGTCGCCGACCTCCGCTGTTCGACGCCGACCGACGCCAGCAAGCGGATCGTGCCCGACGTGCGCGAGGAGACCCAGCGCGTCCACCAGATGCGCGATCGCGGCCGCCGCGCGCTGCACGGCTGGGTGGACACCCAGGTCAGACTGCTGAACCAGATGCGCAGCCGTCCTGTGCTCGCCGACCCGCTCGGCCCGATCCAGCGGCGCTCCGACGACGTCGGGATCCACCGCGAACGCGGGCGGCGCGCGATGCTCACCCTGCTCGCGAAGGACCAGGCCGAGATCGCCAGCGCCCGCGCGCGGCTGACCGCGCTCGGCCCGGCGGCGACCCTCGAACGCGGCTACGCCGTGGTGCAGTACACCGACGCGGAAGGCAACCTCCAGGTACTCCGGTCCGTCTCCGAAGTCGCGGACGGCGCGAAACTGCGCGTCCGCGTGGTCGACGGCGCGCTCGGCGCCGTCGTGTCGGATACGCCGGAGGAGGAGCGTTGACGGCCAGTTTCCTGCCTTTGACCATCGACGCCGCGAGACGTGCCGACGCGCCCGAAGTGCTGCGCAACGCGCTGCTGACCGACCGCGCGGCCGGGGAGTGCTGGACGGTGCTGCTCGCGGGATGTGAGTTTTCGACGAAGCGGAGTCTCGACGCCCAGTTGCGCAAACTCTCCGAAGCGACGGCCGAGCACGTCGGCACCCGATGGTGGTTCGCGGACGGCACCGTGCACCGCAAACGGGTGGCGCGGGCCCAGGAGAACCTGGTCGCGGCGATCGCGGAGGGTGACGGCCAGGAGTTCGCTCTCGCCTTCGTGGGTTACGACAACGCCATGGCCGGCGCGGTAGTGTGCGCGGGTATCGGCAAGCACCGACGTCCGGTAGAAGGAAGCACAGCGTGAGCGAGACCGCCGAACTCGGCTACGAACAGGCCCGCGACAGGCTCGTCGAGGTCGTCCGCGAGCTCGAAGCGGGCGGGCTGTCCCTGGAACAGTCGCTCGCCCTGTGGGAGAAGGGCGAGCAGCTGGCGAAGGTCTGCGAGCACCACCTCGAGGGCGCGCGGGAGCGGATCGAGGCGGCGCTGTCCTCCGTCGAGGACGAGACCGGCAACGGTCAGTGACGTTCACCATGCTCCTGCGCCACCGAACCGCCGTGGGTATCTGAGAGACTGTGACCCCGCCGAGTTCCTGACCCGGGAGGCCTCATGCCCACCCCCACCTCGTCCGCCAGCTCTTCTCGACGCCCTGAAGCGCCCGACCGCAACCTCGCGATGGAATTGGTCCGCGTGACCGAGGCCGCCGCGATGGCCGCGGGCCGCTGGGTGGGGCGCGGGGACAAGATCGGCGGGGACGGTGCCGCGGTGGACGCGATGCGCCAGCTGGTCTCGACCGTGTCGATGCGCGGTGTCGTCGTCATCGGCGAGGGCGAGAAGGACGAAGCCCCGATGCTGTTCAACGGGGAAGAGGTCGGCAACGGCGACGGGCCGGACTGCGACGTCGCGGTCGACCCGGTCGACGGGACGACCCTGATGGCCAAGGGTATGCCGAACGCGCTCGCCGTGCTCGCGGTCGCCGAACGCGGCGCGATGTTCGATCCGTCGGCGGTGTTCTACATGGAGAAGCTCGCCGTCGGCCCGGACGCCGCGGGCAAGGTCGACCTGGCCGCCCCGATCGCGGAGAACATCCGCCGGGTCGCGAAGGCCAAGAACTCCAGCGTCTCCGACGTCACCGTGTGCATCCTCGACCGGCCTCGGCACGAAAAGCTGATCACCGAGGTCCGCGAGGCGGGCGCCCGGATCCGCTTCATCTCCGACGGCGACGTCGCGGGCGCGATCGCCGCGGCCCGGCCGAGCACCGGCGTCGACATGCTGCTCGGCATCGGCGGCACCCCCGAGGGCATCATCGCGGCCTGCGCGATGAAGTGCCTCGGCGGTGAACTGCAGGGCCGCCTGTGGCCGAAGGACGACGCGGAACGTGAGAAGGCGCTGGCCGCGGGCCACGACCTCGACCGTGTGCTCGGGAACGACGACCTCGTCCGCGGTGACAACGTGTTCTTCTGCGCCACCGGCGTCACCGACGGCGACCTGCTGCGCGGTGTGCACTACCGGGCGGGCGGCGCGACGACCCAGTCCATCGTGATGCGTTCGAAGTCCGGCACGGTCCGGATGATCGACGGCTACCACCGGCTGACCAAGCTCCGCTCGTACTCGTCCGTCAACTTCGACGGCCACCTCGACGATTCGCTGGAAGACGACGTAGTTCCCCCGCTCCCCTAAGGAGAACCCGTGCTGAAGCGCGTGCTCGTGGTCCTGCTCGCGGCGATGGTCATCACGCCTGCCGGGCAGGCCGCGGGCGCGGGCGACCTCGTCGGCGGCAGAGAGGCCGATGAGCCCTATCCGTTCATCGCGTCGCTGCATTCGGCCTCCGGCAAGGCTTTCTGCGCCGGGACGCTGATCGCGGCGGACTGGCTGGTGACGGCGGGGCACTGTGTCGAGGGCAAGAACCCGGCGAACCTGAGCGCGCGGATCGGCAGCCCCGACAACACTCAGGGCGGCGAAATCGCGAAACTCGCCGAGATCGTCGTGAACCCGTCCTACAACCCCGAGCCCGAGCACGCGGGCGGTGATCTCGCCCTGGTGCGGCTGGCCGCCCCGGTGAAGGCGGCGCCGATCACGATCGGCGCCGTCGTGGCGCCCGGCACGCCGACGCGGCTGCTCGGCTGGGGCCAGACTTGCCCGACGTCGGGCTGTGGCAAGGGTCCGGCGAAGCTGCAGCAACTGGACACGAAGATCGTCGAAGGCGTGCGGTGCACCGCGAAGTTCGACGGTGCCGTCGAGTTGTGCACCGACAATCCCGGCGGGAACACGGGCTCGTGCTACGGCGATTCCGGCGGGCCGGAGATCGCCAAGGTCGACGAGAAGTGGGTGCTGCTGGGCACGATCAGCCGTCCGGGCAACGCCGACCCGGTGTGCGCGACCTCGCCGTCGATCGCGACTTCGGTGGTGGCCTACGCGCAGTGGATCGCCGAGAAGATCACGCCGCCTACGCCCGCTCCGCCTGCCTGAAGTGCAATGAAAGGCTCTTTCCTTGCAAATTTTGCAAGGAAAGAGCCTTTCCTGGCGCGCGCTACTCCGCGTTACTGGAGTGCCCAGGGAACAGATGCGCGTCCGGATCCAGCATGACCGCGATGTTGTTCACCGCCGTCGCCGCTTCCCCGAACCCGGTCGCGATCAGCTTCACCTTCCCCGGATACGCCGCGACGTCGCCCGCCGCGTAGACCCGCTCCCGCGGGGTCGCCATGGTCGAGTCGACGGCGATCGCCCGATGGTCGATCTGGAGTCCCCAGCTTTCGATCGGCCCGAGGTCCGCGGTGAAGCCGAGCGCGGCGACGACCGTGTCGGCGCGCAGGATCTCCGGTTCGGCGCCCTTGACCTGGATCTCGACCTCGGCCAGCGTGCCGTCGCGGTCGAGGAACCGGGTGACTTCGGCGTCGGTGACGATCCGGACGCCGAGTTCCCGCGCCTGCCGCACGATCGACTCGGCCGCGCGGAACTTCGCGCGCCGGTGCACGAGGGTGACGCTCGCGGCGACCGGGTGCAGCGCGAGCACCCAGTCGAACGCCGAGTCCCCGCCGCCGACGACGACCACGTGCTGCCCTTCGTGCGCCTTCAACGAGGGCACGAAGTGGACCATGCCGCGCCCGAGCCAGCCGTCACCGGCGGGCAACGGCCGCGGGGTGAATTCGCCGATCCCGGCGGTGATCAGCACCGCACCGGCGCGCAGGACCTGTCCACCGTCGAGCGTCACGGTGATGCCGCCTTCGGCGCTCTCGAGTTTCTCGGCCTTGCGCCCGAGCAGATACGCGGGTTTGAACGGCGCGGCCTGGTCGAGCAGGCCCTGCACCAGATCGCGGCCACGGACCTCGGCGAACCCGCCGACGTCGTAGATCATCTTTTCCGGGTACATCGCGGTGACCTGCCCGCCCGCCTCCGGCAGTGAATCCACGACGGCCATCGAAAGGCCGCGGAATCCCGCGTAGTAGGCGGCGAACAGGCCTGTCGGACCTGCCCCGATGATGACGAGGTCGTACGACGTTTCCCCAGCGGACTCGCTCATTCGGCACTCTCCCGGCCGGTGGTGGGCGGCGTGATCGAGAACACATTCGATCCTAGCCCTCGCGTGCCGAAAGACACGGAGCGCGCCACGGGGCGCTGCGCGAGACTTGGGGTATGGCTGAACAGGAATACCGGATCGAACACGACACCATGGGCGAGGTGCGCGTCCCCGTCGACGCCCTCTACCGCGCGCAGACGCAGCGCGCCGTCGAGAACTTCCCGATCTCCGGCCGGGGCCTGGAGCGCGCCCAGATCCGCGCGCTCGGCCTGCTGAAGGCCGCCGCGGCGCGGGTCAACGCGCGGCTCGGCGTGCTGGACGCCGACGTCGCCGAGGCCATCGCGAAGGGCGCGGACGAGGTCGCCGAGGGCGAGCACGACGCGCATTTCCCGATCGACGTGTTCCAGACCGGTTCCGGGACCTCGTCGAACATGAACGCCAACGAGGTCATCGCCACGCTCGCGTCGAAGGCGCTCGGCCGCGACGTGCACCCGAACGATCACGTCAACGCCTCGCAGTCCTCGAACGACACCTTCCCGACGACGATCCACGTCGCCGCGACGGAAGCAGTGCTCTCCGATGTGATCCCCGCTCTGGAGTACCTGGCCGCCGCGATCGAGACGCGGGCGGGCGAATGGGCGGACATCGTGAAATCCGGCCGCACGCATCTGATGGACGCCGTGCCGATCACCTTCGGCCAGGAGGCGGGCGCGTGGGCGTCGCAGGTCCGGTTCGGGGTCGAGCGGCTGAAGTCGGGGCTGCCGCGGCTCGGCGAACTGCCGATCGGCGGGACCGCGGTCGGTTCGGGGCTGAACGCGCCCGAGGGTTTCGGCGCGGCTGTCTCGCAGGAGCTGGCTTCGGTGACCGGCCTCCCGCTGACCGAGGCGCGTGACCACTTCGAGGCGCAGGCGACGCAGGACAGCGTCGTCGAGACGTCCGGGCATCTGCGCACGGTCGCGGTGTCGCTGAACAAGATCGCGAACGACCTGCGCTGGCTGGGTTCCGGCCCGCGCACCGGCCTCGCCGAACTGGCGCTGCCGGATCTCCAGCCGGGCTCGTCGATCATGCCGGGCAAGGTGAACCCGGTGATCCCGGAGGCGACGCTGCAGGTGGTCGCCCAGGTGATCGGCAACGACGCGGCGGTGGCCTTCGCCGGCGCGGCGGGCAACTTCCAGCTCAACGTGAACCTGCCGGTGATCGCGCGCAACGTGCTCGAATCGTCGAGGCTGCTCGCGGCGGTCTCGCGTCTGTTGGCGGACAAGGTGTTCGCGGGTGTGACGGTGAACGCCGACCGCGCGCGCGAGTACGCCGAGGGTTCGCCGTCGATCGTGACGCCGCTGAACAAGTACATCGGCTACGAAGAAGCCGCCGCCATCGCGAAGCAGGCGCTCAAGGAGCTGAAGACGATCCGCGAGGTCGTGATCGAACGCGGTCACGTCGCGAACGGCAAGCTCACCGAAGCCCAGTTGGACGAAGCCCTCGACGTACTCCGCATGGCGCGCGGAGGCCGCTAAGCGCCGAGAGCGACCACAGCCGCGTGAAGCGGTGAGGCGAGCGAAGCCGCCAGCCCACCCGAAGGCGGTGTCTCGGTGAACAGGTGCAGCCACGTCAGCACCGGGCCGAGCAGGATCGCGTGCACGAGAGCCGGATCGGGCCGTCGCGAGAG
>NZ_JBHVKW010000069.1:0-44407 GCF_042797905.1 Amycolatopsis sp. NPDC057786 | reverse complement strand
TCCTTGCGCCAGGCGCAAGGAAGGGGGCCTTCATGTACTTCTGACGAGCTAGTGCCCGGAGGTGATCTCCTTGCGCTCCTGCGAAGGCTCGCCACCGATGTCGTCGACCTTGCCGTTGCCGTGCCCGTTGGACCGGGCGCGCTCCAGCGCGATCGTCTCCTCGACCGGGTCCGGGGACCAGGTCGAACCGGCGACGGCGTGCCCGGCCGAGCCGAGCTTGTTCATCTTCTTCGGCACCGACGCGCCCTGGTACTCGAGCGGGATCGCGTGGCCGTGGTCGTCGACCGGGCCGAGCGGCTGGTGGATCTCGATGAACTCACCGTGCGGCAGGCGCTTAATGATGCCGGTTTCGACACCGTGCTCCAGCACCTCGCGGTCGGCCCGCTGGAGGCCGAGGCAGATCCGGTAGGTGATGTAGTACGCGATCGGCGGCAGCAGCAGGACACCGATCCGGCCCGCCCACGTCGTCGCGTTCAGCGAGATGTCGAAGGCGAACGCGATGATGTCGTTGAAGCCCGAGAGCATGATGACCGCGAAGAACGTCAGGGCCATGATGCCCAGCGAGGTCCGCACCGGGACGTCACGCGGACGCTGCAACAGGTTGTGGTGCGCGGTGTCCTTGGACAGCTTTCGCTCGATCCAGGGGTACATCACCAGCAACCCGATCAGCAGCGGCATCCCGATCGCGCCGGGGAAGAACACCGCCGGGACCGTGTAGTTCCCGAGGTAGAGCTCCCACGCGGGCCAGATCCGCAGCATGCCGTCGGCCCAGGCCATGTACCAGTCCGGCTGTGAACCCGCCGACACCTGCGCCGCGTTGTACGGGCCGATGTTCCAGATCGGGTTGATCTGGAAGAGGCCCGACATCAGCGCGATGACGCCGGTGACCAGCGCGAAGAACGCACCGCCCTTGAGCGCGAAGACCGGCATGATGCGGACGCCGACGACGTTGGTCTCCTTGCGGCGCACGCCGGGGAACTGCGTGTGCTTCTGGTACCAGACGAGCGCGAGGTGCGCGGCCACCAGGCCGAGCATGATGCCCGGCAGCAGCAGGATGTGGATCGTGTACAGGCGCGGGATGATCTCGTTGCCGGGGAACTCCCCGCCGAACAGCGCCCAGTGGATCCAGGTGCCCATGACCGGCACCGAGAGCACGATGCCCGACAGGGTCGCGCGGATACCGGTACCGGAGAGCAGGTCGTCCGGGAGCGAGTAGCCGAAGAAGCCCTCGAACATGCCCAGGACCAGCAGCAGCGCACCGATGACCCAGTTCGCCTCACGCGGGCGCCGGAACGCGCCGGTGAAGAAGATCCGGAACATGTGCACCATCATCGAGGCCACGAAGATCAGCGCGGCCCAGTGGTGCAGCTGGCGGACGAACAGACCGCCGCGGACGTCGAACGAGATGTCCAGCGTGGTCGCGAAGGCCCGCGACATCTCGACGCCCTGCAGGCCGGTGTAGCTGCCGTTGTAGACGACCTCCTCCATGGAGGGGTCGAAGAACAGCGTGAGATAGACACCCGACAGCAACAGGATGATGAAGCTGTAGAGCGCGATCTCGCCGAGCAGGAACGACCAGTGCGTCGGGAACACCTTGTTGAGCTGGTGCCGCATGCCCTTGGCCAGGTGATACCGGTCGTCGGCCCACTTCGCACCAGCGCCCGCGGCCTTCTCGACCGGGTTCGTCCCCTTCGTCGGGGTGGTGAGTGAACTCATGACTTACGCTCCCAAAAGGCCGGTCCGACGGCCTCGTTGAAGTCTCCGCGCGCGATCAGGTAGCCCTCAGAGTCCACTGTAATCGGAAGCTGGGCCAAGGGACGGGTCGCCGGCCCGAAAATCGGCTTGGCGTAGTGGAGCGCGTCGAACTGGGACTGGTGACAGGGGCAGAGGATGCGGTTGGTCCGCTGCTCGTACAGGGAGGTCGGGCAGCCGACGTGGCTGCAGATCTTCGTGTACGCGTAGTAGTCGCCGAAGTTGTAGTCCTCCTGGCCCTGACGCTTGACGACCTTGGCGGCGTCGGTCGGGCGGAGACGGATCAGCATGACCGGGTTGTCGACGCGTTTGAAGGCGGCCGACAGCGCGTGCTCGTCGTCCTTCTCGGACTCGCGGTACGGGAACACCGTCTCCATCGCGCCCGCGTCGAGGTCCTCGGCCTTGACCAGGGAGATCTCGTGGGGGCGACCGGTGTTGCGGCGCAGGTAGACCTTCTCTTCCGGGAAGTTCTTCTTCCAGCCCGAGTGCCACAGCGAGTCGCGGTTCTCGGTGTCCTTCCACGGGTCCTTGATGAAGGACGCGACCGGCAGCGCCGCGACGGCGAGGCCGAGCACACCGGCACCGGCGCCCGCGGACCGCTTGATCATCGAGCGGCGCGCGATGGTGCTGCGGCTGCCCGAGTCGGCCAGCTGGGCGAGGATGGTGGCCTTGTCGACCTCTTTCGACCCGCCGTCCCCGCGCTCCTGGACCGCGACCTCGGCCGGGATGAACTTCTTGGTGTAGAGGACGGCGCCGACGCCGATGGCGAGCACGGCCACGCCGAGCGTGACACCGAGCAGCGGCGTGTACAGCGTGTACATGGTGTAGCCGTGCGTGCCCGGCTCCTTGTACTCGAACCAGTGCGGCCACGCGAGGAGGACCACGAACGCGAGGCCGGACAGCGCGGCCAGCACGAACCAGAGGGCGACGGAGCGCTCGGCGCGCTTCTCCGCCTTCGTCCCCTCGACCGGCCAGGGCGTCGGGTATTCGACGATCTCGACCCCGTCGAGCGCGGTACCCAGCTTGACCAGCTGGTCGCGATCCATGTCCGCCAACTCCGCCTCTGTCGGCGGCTTCGGCCCTTCGGCGCTCATGCCTTCGATCCAATCCACAACGTCACGCCGATCAGCGCGGCGATCCCGACGATCCACGCGATCGCGCCCTCCGAGGCCGGGCCAAGACCGCCGAGCGAGTTACCGCCGGGTGAGTTGTTCCCGTTGCTCACGGACTTCACGAACGCGATGATGTCCTTCTTCTCCTCCGGCGACAGCTGCCGGTCGGAGAACTTGGGCATGTTCTGCGGCCCGGTGAGCATCGCGGTGTAGATCTGCTCTTCCGTGGCCGGGTCCAGGTTCGGGGCGAACTTGCCCGAGGACAGCGCGCCACCGCGGCCGGTGAAGCCGTGGCAGGAGGCGCAGTTGAGGCGGAAGAGCTCGCTGCCGCGCGCGACGTCCTCGCCGCGCAGCGCGTCACCCTTCTCGGCGGGACGCTGCGCGCCACCGCCGTTGGCCTGGATGTAGGCACCCAGCGCGTTGATCTCGGCCTCGGTCAGCTTCGGCGGCTTACGCTGCGCCTGGGCTTCCTGCCGCACGGCGGGCATGCGGCCGGTGGAGGTCTGGAAGTACACGGCCGCGTCGCCGATGCCGATGAGGCTCGGGCCACGGTCGGTGACACCTTCGAGCTTCGGCCCGTGACATTCGATACAGGTGTTGTTGTAGAGCTTCTCGCCCTCACGCAGGAGGGCGGATTCGCCCTGCGCCTGCGCGGTCTGCGGCTCCGGGGCGAAAACGGCGTACAACCCGCCCACGCTCAGCAGCGCGATCCCGAGCGCCAGCGCGCCGGCGAACCGCCTGCGAGCCTTCGACCGCTTGCGGAAGCGGCGCTCCGTGTTGTTCTTGCTGGAGGTCATCTTGCGGCAACCCTTGCTGTCAGTTCAGGCCGATAGGTCGTGGTGGCGGCTTCGTTCACGGAAGGATGTAGATCACCGCGAACAGGCCCACCCACACGATGTCGACGAAGTGCCAGTAGTACGACACGACGATCGCCGAGGTGGCCTGAGCCGGGGTGAACTTGCTCAGCTTGGTGCGGATGAGCAAGTACACGAACGCGATGAGCCCGCCGATGACGTGCAGGCCGTGGAACCCGGTCGCGAGGTAGAAGACCGTGCCGTACGCGCCGGACGGGATCGTCAGACCCTCGTGGATCAGGTTCAGGTACTCGTAAGCCTGGCCACCCACGAAGATCGCGCCCATGATCAACGTGATGATGTACCAGCGGCGGAGGCCGAACACGTCACCCTTTTCGGCGGCGAACACGCCGAACTGGCAGGTGAACGACGACGCCACGAGGATCACGGTGAACGGGATCGCCAGCGCGATGTTCAGGTGGAAGGGCTCACCGTGCAGCGGCGGCGGCCATTGGCCGGACGCGTTCTGCGCCTTCACGGTGAAGAACATGGCGAACAGTCCGGCGAAGAACATCAGTTCGCTGGACAGCCACACAATGGTGCCGACACTGACCATGTTCGGCCGGTTCAGCGAGTGGACCCGCTGGCTGATGGTGGGAGCTGCCGTTGTCACGCGTCGCATTATGTCCTCTCACGCATGGCGCCCGCCGGGTGGGTCCACGGCAAGTCGCGTGCGTGTCGGGTCACATCTGAACGAAAGTGGGAACCGGGCTACTCATGGGTTTACTAGATCGGCTCCGTGACCTGGTCAGGAAGCCTTCCGTGCCAGGCCTGACCGTCGACACGCCCGGCGTGGAGGTCGTCGTGGAGGCCTTCGACCCCGCCGAGGCCGATTCCTCGGCGTTGGCGAGATCACCCTCTTGGGTCGCCGAAGCACCCGCGATCCTGCGCCATCACTTGAAGCTGCCGCCCGAAAAGGTGGCCGAGGCGGCCACGATCCTCGCCCAGGACGGCTGGGAGCTGCGAGAACAGGGTCCCGACGGGGATCTCGCGGTCGCGCACGCGGTGCGGGTCCAGACCCTCGACGCGCTGCACTGCGCGCAGGAACGGTCGCGGATGGCGGGCCTCGCGCAGCGGCTCGGCGGGGATTCGCTGGGCTGGGACGCGCTCCAGCCGTCGGGTGCGTCCACGTGATGTCGGTCATGGCGGATAACATCGCGGGGTCGACATGACTTAGACGAGGCGGAGGCGCGCTCATGGGCGAGCAGGCGATGCGGATCCTGGTGTTCAGCCACAAGGCGGAGGTGCGCGAGGCGATCATCAACGCCGTCGGCCGCAGGCCCGCCGCCGACCTCGGCCGGGTGGACTACACCGAGGCGTCCGGCATCTCCGAGGTCCTCGTCGAGATGGACGCGGGCAACGTGGACCTGGCCATCCTCGACGGCGAGGCCCAGCCGACCGGGGGCATCGGGCTGACCCGTCAGCTGAAGAACGAGATCGAGGACTGCCCGCCGATCGTGGTCTCGGTCCGGCGCAAGGACGACCGCTGGCTCGCGACCTGGTCGCAGGCCGACGCGGTGCTGGTCCACCCGCTCGACCCGCTGACCGCCGCCGAGACCGTCGCTGACGTGCTGCGCGCCCGGCGGGTGCCGGCCGTGCACGGCTGAGCCGATGAGCGCGGCCGCCAAGACCTGGCCTTCCCTGCTCAATCAGCTCATCGCTCGCGCGGACCTGTCCGAGGAGGACACCGCGTGGGCGATGGACCAGATCATGAGCGGGGCGGCGACACCCTCCCAGATCGCCGGGTTCGCCGTCGCGCTGCGCGCGAAGGGTGAGACACCGGCGGAGATCTCCGGCATGGCCGACGCCATGCTGGCGCACGCCAGGCGGGTGACGATCGACAGGCCGTCGGTGGACATCGTCGGCACCGGCGGCGACCGCTCCAATTCGGTCAACATCTCCACCATGGCCACGGTGGTGACGGCCGCGGCGGGCGCCCCGGTGGCCAAGCACGGCAACCGGAGCGCGTCGTCGAAGTCCGGCGCGGCCGATGTGCTGGAGGAGCTGGGCGTCACCATCGACCTGCCGCCCGAGACGGTCCAGCGGAGCGTGAACGAACTGGGCATCGGTTTCTGCTTCGCGCCGAAGTTCCACCCCGCCCTGCGCCACGCCGGCCCGACCCGCGGCGAACTCGGCGTGCCGACGACGTTCAACCTGCTCGGCCCGCTGACCAACCCCGCGCAACCACGCAGTTCGCTGATCGGCTGCGCGTACGAGGACAAGACCCGCGTGCTCGCCGAGGTGTTCGCGCGGCGCGGCATGACCGTGCTGCTGGTGCGCGGCGACGACGGGCTGGACGAGATCACGACCACGACCACGAGTTCGGTGTGGGTGGTCTCCGGCGGGGAGATCACCGAGCGGAGCTTCGATCCCGCGTCGCTGAACATCCCCAGGGTGACCGCGGAGGATCTGCGCGGCGGCGGCGCGGCGCACAACGCCGAGGTGTTCCGGCAGGTGATGGCCGGGAAGACCGGGCCGGTCCGGGACGCGGTGCTGCTCAACTCGGCGGCCGCGCTGGCGGCTTTCACCGGATTCTCGGGGTCACTGGAAGACGACCTGGCCGCCGGGTTCGCGCGGGCGGCGTCGGCCATCGACTCGGGCGCGGCGGCCGACCTGCTGAACCGGTGGATCGCCTTCGCCTGACCCCTCACGTCCCGCAGTGTCATGACAGGGTCGTCGTTCAGGACATCTTTTGTCCTGAACGACCCTTTCATGACGTCCGAGCGCCCCTCCCTGCGCGTGGCATGAAGGGCACGGGCGAACCGCTACGAAGCGGTACTGAACCGCGCCCGGTAAGCCGAAGGCGTCAGTCCCGTAGCCCGCCGAAGCTGCGTACGCAGGTTCGCGGCGGTACCGAACCCCGACGCCCGCGCCACCAGGTCCAGCCGCTGCTCCCCGCGCTCGATCAGCCGGCACGCCAGCGCGATCCGTTCCGTGGTGAGCCACGCCAGCGGCGTCGTCCCCAGTTCGGCACGGAACCGCCGGTGCAGCGTCGCCTGGCTGGCCGCAGCCCGCGCGGCGAGGTCGGCGACGGTGAGCGGGCGGTCCAGCCGTTCACGCGCCCAGGCGAGCACCGGCGCCAGCGAGGTGTCCGGCACCGGCGGCAGCGGCCGCTCGACGAACTGCCGCTGGCCGCCGTCGCGGTGCCCAGCGAACACCAGCCGTCTACTCACCGCGTTGGCGATCTCGGCACCGTGGTCGCGGCTGACCAGGTGCAGCCCCAGATCGAGCGCGGCCGCACTGCCCGCCGCGGTCAGGACGTCGCCGTCGTCGACGAAGAGGACGTCCGGCTCCAGCCGCACTTCGGGATACAGCTCGCGGAAGAGTCCCGCCCACCTCCAGTGGGTCGTCGCGCGCCGTCCGTCCAGGACACCCGCCTGCGCGAGGGTGAAGGCGCCGGTGCAGAAGCTCACCAGCCGGGCACCCCGCGCGGCCGCGGCACGGATGGCCGCCAGCACCGCCTCCTTGGCCGGGACCTCCGGATCGGGCCGGTTGGGCACGATCACCGTGTCCGCGGCCTCGACGGCTTCGAGCCCCGCGACCCCGGTGAGCGTGAACATGCCCAGGTGCATGCGCACCGACGGCTCGGCGGCGCACAGCGTGAAGCCGTACCAAGGTCTGCCCAGCTCCGGCCGCCGCAGGCCGAAGAGCTCCGTCGCGACGCCCATTTCGAAGGGATTGGATCCTTCGTCGACCAGGACGGCGACCTCGTGCGAGGAATCATGCGACATATGCGATTCCTAGCACTCACTCCTCCGACGGTCCAGCGACCAGGATCGGATCATGAGCAAGCAACCGATCGATCTGGGAACCGCGCTGGCAGGCTTCGACGAGATCTGGAGCCCGCGGATCGTCGCGCACGTCAACGACTACGACGTCCGCCTCGCCAAGGTCGCGGGCGAGCACGTCTGGCACGTTCACGAGAACACCGACGAGTTCTTCCTCGTCCTCGACGGCACCTTGGACATCGCGCTGCGCGAGGACACCGGCGAACGGGTCGTCACGCTCCCACGCGGCTCGATTTTCGTCGTCCCGCGCGGGACGTATCACAAACCGTCCTCAGTGGACGGTGCGTCGCTGTTGCTGTTCGAACCGACCGGAACGCTCACCGTCGGCGACAAGCACGACGAGGTCCCCGACCACGTCCATGTCACCGTGGGGCAGGAGATCTAGCCGGCGGAAAACGTCCTGCGGTAAGCACTCGGGCTGGTCCCGCGCAGCTTGCCGAACTGATGCCGCAGCGCCGCGGCGGAGGCGTAGCCGCAGGCGGCCGCTATGTCCTCAATGGACAGACGGCCTTCTTCGAGCAGTGACTGCGCGCGGTCGAGACGGCGTTCGGTGAGCCACCGGTGCGGCGTCGTCCCGGTGGCCGCCGAGAACCGGCGCAGGAACGTGCGCTCCCCCAATCCGCTGCGCCTGGCGAGTTCCGCGACGGTGAACGGCCGGTCCAAGCGCCGCTCGATCCATTCGAGCGCTTCGGCGAGCACGGTGTCGTCCGGCGCGGCGGTCTCGGGCACCGGCGCCTGCACGAACTGCGCCTGCCCGCCGACCCGGTGCGGCGCCGCGACCATCCGCCTGGCCAGCGTGGTGGCCGCGGCGACGCCACGCAGTTCGCGCACCAGATGCAGGCACAGGTCGACGGCGGCGACGGTTCCCGCGCTGGTGAGGACACCGCCGTCGTCGACGTACAACGCCTTCGGATCGACCTTCGCCGTCGGGAAGCGCGACCGGAACTCCTGCTCGTAGACCCAGTGCACCGTGCAGTTGCGCCCGTCGAGCAGCCCCGCGTACCCGAGCGAAAAGACGCCCGCGCAGAAGCCCGCGACCCAGGCGCCCCGGCTCGCCGCGTCACGCAGGACTTCGAGCACCGGCTCCGGAGGGCTCGCGCTGCGCGGCGCGCAGGTCGGGACGATCAGCAGGTCCGCCGACGCCGCGAAGTCCAGGCTCTCCAGGCCATCGAGCCCGAAGCCGGACCAGCTCAGGACGTTCTCGCCGCCGGGCGAGCACACCGCGAAATCCCAGCCTTCGATGCCGTCAGCGCTGCGATCCGTGCCGAAGACCTCGCACGCGACGCCGAGTTCGAACGGCGAGACCTGGTCGGCGAGCACCACCGCGACCTTCCTCACATCCATGCGCCCAGTGTGTCATAAGTTTTGCGGTCGATGTCATCTCTGACACTGGTCGAACGCGGGCGCGAGGGCGAAAGTGGTCGCCATGAACAAGAACAACCCCGTGTTGCAGTGGACCGCCGCGATGGCACTCTCCGGCACGATCGGTGCCGTCGTTCTCGAAAGCGGCGCCGACGCGCCCGCCGTGGCGTTCGCGAGGAGCCTTGTCGGCGGCCTGCTGCTCCTGGTGTGGAGCGCCGCACGTGGCTGGCTCCGCCCATGGACGCTCAGCCGCCGCGACCTGCTGCTCGCCGTCCTCGGCGGGCTGTTCCTGGTCGGGAACTGGGTGCTGCTGTTCGCCTCGTACTCGCTGTCGTCGATCGGGGTCAGCACCGTCGTCTACCACACCCAGCCGCTGATGCTGGTCGGTCTCGCGGCGGCGTTCCTCGGCGAGAAGATGGCGAAGAGCCAGCTGATCCGGGCGCTGATCGCGTTCGGCGGGGTGACGCTCATCTCGCTGTCCGCGCACGGCGCCGACGGGAAACCCGTGCGGCTGGAGGGGATCGCGCTCGCCCTCGGCGCGGCCGCGCTGTACGCAGGCGCTTCCTTCGTCGCGAAGCAGCTCAAGCACGTTCGCCCGCACGTCCTGGCGGCCGTCCAGCTGGTGACCGGCACGATCGTGCTCGCACCCGCCCTGCTCGTCACACCGCTGCCCACGGACACCTCGGGGCTGCTGTGGCTGGTCCTGCTGGGGACCGTGCACACCGCCCTGATGTACGTCCTGATGTACGCGAGCATCGGCAAGCTGCCGACCACGACGGTGGCACTGCTGTCCTACGTCTATCCGGTGGTCGCGGTGGTGGTGGACGTCCTCGCCTACGGGCACCGGCCGACGTGGCCGGAGATCGTCGGGATGCTGGCCGTCCTGGCCGCGGCGCTCGCGCCGAAGCGAGCACCCAAGCCCGAAGCGAAAGAAGCGCCGCTACCCGCCCGCGTTTAGTCCTCTGAACGCGAAAACGGCGCCCGGCTCCACAGGGAGCGGGGCGCCGTTTCGGCGTCAAGACGTCACTCGTGGTTCGGGCCCGTGTGGTACTCGAACACCAGCCCGCCGATGGCGACGATGACCAGGCCCAGCGCGATGATCAGCAGCCAGACGTGGAAGAACGCGAGCGCGACACCGGTCAGCGCGGCGGCCGCCGCGAGCCCGACCGGCCAGTAGCTGCCAGGGCTGAAGAAGCCCAGCTCACCGGCACCGTCGCTGATCTCGGCGTCTTCCCGGTCCTCCGGGCGCGGCTCGATACGCCGCGCCACGAACTGCAGGTAGCTCCCGGCCAGGAAGGCCAGGCCACCGGTGAGGATCAGGGCCACCACACCGACCGGCTCGACGCCGTCCCGTGTCATCGTTCCGGTCATGTACGCGTAGATACCCGCCACGACGACGGAGAAGACCGCGACGAGGAAGAAAATCCGTCCTTCGACCTTCATGGACGTTGCCTCACTCCTGTTTCGGGCTCGAACAGCCGGGTCAGTTGGACGCGACCCGCGCGGTGCGGTCGGTGTTGAACGGGGTGGTGGTGACGGCGTAGGGCGCGCACAGCTCGCCGCAGTTCATCGCCGTCAGCGCCTCGGACGCCGTGTTCGGCTTGCCGCTCTTCGGGTTCACCGTGCCGCGGAGCTGGATGTACTGCGCGTACTTGTCCGGCGAGATCGCCCTGACCTCGAAGTTCATCCCCGAGTGGTAGGTGCCGCACAGTTCGGCGCAGCGGCCGACGAACGAACCTTCCTTGTCGATCAGGTTCTGGAAGGTGAAGTCCTGGTTGTTCTTCTCCGGGTCCGGCATGACGTCCCGCTTGAAGTTGAACTCCGGCACCCAGAACGAGTGGATGACGTCGGCCGACCGCAGGTTGTACTGGATCGTCTTGTTCGTCGGCAGGACCAGCAGCGGGATCTCGGTCGAGCTGCCGACCGTGGTGATCTCGGGGTCCTCGTGGTTCTTGGAGTCGCTCTTGTACTTGAACTCCCAGTTCCACTGGAACGCGACGATGTCGACCGTGACGTCCGGGTTGTCCGTCTCGGCGAGCACGCGGTTCTCGGTGGTCGCGGTGAAGAAGAACAGCACGCAGACCATGATCGTCGGGACGACGACCGTGAAGAGCTCCAGCGGGATGTTGTACTGGAACTGACGGGGCAGTTCCTCCTCCACGCCGTCGGCGGTCTTCTTCTTGCGGTGGAAGATCGCGGTCCAGAAGATCAGCGCCCAGACGATGACACCGACGACCAGCGCGGCGATGACGGTCCACGTCCACAGCGTCTGCATGTCGCGCGCCTGCGGGGTCACCCCGACCGGCCAGCCGAAGCGGAGGATCTCTTCCCCGGAACAGCCCGTCGCCGTCAGCATCACCAGCGCGGCGAGCGCTGCGACGCGACCAGCCCGCTTA
Source organism: Amycolatopsis sp. NPDC057786 (assembly GCF_042797905.1). Lineage (NCBI taxonomy): Bacteria > Bacillati > Actinomycetota > Actinomycetes > Pseudonocardiales > Pseudonocardiaceae > Amycolatopsis > Amycolatopsis sp. NPDC057786. The sequence goes on along the minus strand of NZ_JBHVKW010000069.1, from coordinate 33,143 downwards.
ACTGGGGTGCGCTCTGGATTTCCCACTGCGCCTTGCCCTTTCACCCAGAGCCTCCTCGACCGATCTTCGTGACAGCCGGAGCCTAGCCGAGTTGCGGCGCCGCGCTGACTAAGGGGTAACCCCAACACGCGTATCCCCCACCACATCCCGGCGTACACACCCACCGGCATACTGGGCCCTTCTCCCCCGCTCGGCCAACAAGAGGTGTGTGAACTAGACGTGTGCGGCCTGCTTGGACTGATCTGTTCGACCGAAGCCGACGCGGCGAGCGCCCGTGACGCCGTCGACGCGGCCATGCGCTGCCAGCGGCACCGGGGCCCCGACGAGCACGACACCTGGGCCGACGCCGAGGTCGTCTACGGGTTCAACCGGCTGGCCTTCATCGACGTCGACCACGCCCACCAGCCGCTGATCTGGGGTCCGCCCGAGGCCCCCGAGCGCTACACGCTGAACTTCAACGGCGAGATCTACAACTACAAAGAGCTGCGCGACGAGCTGGCCGCCGAGCACGGTGCGAAATTCGCCACAGAGGGTGACGGCGAGGCGATCGTCGCGGCGTACCACTACCTCGGCGACGACGCGGTGAAGAAGCTGCGCGGGATGTTCGCCTTCATGATCTGGGACTCCCAGGAGAAGGTCGTCTTCGGCGCGCGCGACCCGTTCGGCATCAAACCGCTGTTCTACTCCGCCGGCCCCGGCAAGGTCGCCTTCTCCAGCGAGAAGAAGAGCCTGCTGGAGCTTTCGAGCGTGCTCGGTGTCGAGGACAAGCTGGACAAGACGGCCCTGCAGCACTACCTGGTGCTGCAGTACGTGCCGGAGCCCGAGTCGATGCACACCGGCGTCCGCCGGGTCGAGTCCGGCACGTCGTTCCGGGTCGTCCCCGGCGGTGACGTCGAGTTCACGCGCTACTTCCACCCGCAGTTCAACGCCAAGCCGGTCAACAACCAGGCCGAGGCCGACGAGCTGTACGAGCGCATCGCCGATGTGATGCGCGACTCGGTCGGCAAGCACATGATCTCCGACCCGGACGTCACGGTCGGCGCGTTCCTCTCCGGCGGCATCGACTCCACCGCGACCGCGACGCTGGCCAAGGAGCACAACCCGAACCTGATCGCGTTCACCACCGGTTTCGAGCGCGAGGGCTACTCCGAGGTCGACGTCGCCGCCGAATCGGCCGCCGCGATCGGCGTGAAGCACGTGGTCCGCACGGTGTCGGCGGACGAGATGATGGAGGCGCTGCCGCTCATCGTCTGGTACCTCGACGACCCAGTGGCCGACCCGGCGCTCGTGCCGCTGTGGTTCATCGCCCGCGAAGCGCGCAAGCACGTCAAGGCGGTGCTGTCCGGCGAAGGCGCCGACGAGCTCTTCTGCGGCTACACGATCTACAACGAGCCGATCTCCCTCGCGCCGTTCGAGAAGATCCCCGGCGGGATGCGGAAGATCATCGGCAAGGTCTCCACGAAGATCCCGGAAGGCACCCGCGGCAAGGACCTGCTGCGGCGCGGGGCGCTGCCGTTGGAGGACCGCTACTACGGCAACGCGCGCAACTTCCGCGACGACCAGCTCCGCAAGGTGCTGCGCACGTACGAGGACGGGATCGGCTTCAAGGACGTCACCGCGCCTTGGTACAAGATCTCCGAGAACTGGGACCCGGTCGCGCGGATGCAGCACGTCGACCTCTACACCTGGTTGCGCGGCGACATCCTGGTCAAGGCCGACAAGGTGACCATGGCGAACTCGCTGGAACTGCGCGTGCCGTTCCTCGACGCCGAGGTGTTCAAGGTCGCTTCGACCATCCCGCTCGACCAGAAGCTCGCGCACGGCACCACGAAGTACGCGCTGCGCCAGGCGCTGGCGAAGATCATCCCGGGGCACGTGCTGAACCGGCGCAAGCTGGGCTTCCCGGTGCCGATCCGGCTGTGGCTGCGCAACGAGATGTACGACTGGGCCAAGGGCATCATCTCGGACTCGCAGACCGACGCGCTGCTCGACAAGAAGGCCGTCCTGGCGCTGCTCGAAGAGCACAAGGCCGGGCAGCTCGACCGCAGCCGTCAGTTGTGGGCGCTGCTGGTGTTCATGCTGTGGCACGGCATCTTCGTCGAGAACCGCATCAAGCCCGAGGTGCCGGAACCCGTCTACCCGGTGAAGCTCTAGTCACGACTCCGTACTGGCCTTCACCGGTCACCTGGTGAAGGCCAGCATGGAGGGATGGACTTCGTCCTCGTGCACGGCACGACGCAGAGCCCGGCGGGCTGGGACCGAGTGGCCAAGCTGCTCACCGCCGCCGGGCACCGCGCGATCGCCGTGGATCTGCTGACCCCGGTGGAACTGCCGATCGAGGGCTACGCGCAGCACGCGCGGGACCAGTACGACGGCGGGCGGCCGGTCGTCGTGGCCCATTCCGGCTCCGGGGTGCTGCTTCCCGCGATCGCCGAGGCGCTCGACGCGCGGGCCATGGTGTGGGTCGCCGCCTACATCCCCGACTTCGACGGCGGGCGAAGCCTTCGCGACGAGGCACCGGCCGTGCTCGAACCCGACTGGGTCGGCGTGGACCCGACGGCGGATCCGGCGAAAGCGGCGGAATTCCTCTTCCACGACTGCGATCCCGAGACCGAACGGCAGGCGCTGGACAGCTTGCGGCTATTCGCCCCCGCGGTACTCGCGACGCATCCAGCCGGGGCCGCGCCGGAGACCCCGTCGACCGTGATCGTCCCCACCCGGGACCGCACGCTCCGGCCGGAGTGGCTGCGCCGGGCCGCGCGGGAACGGCTCGGCGTCACCCCGATCGAGATCGACGCCGGGCACTGCCCCCATATCTCCCGCCCGGCCGAGATCTGCGGGATCCTGACCGGACGTGGCTGAAGGGCCCCTTCCCCGCGTCTCACGCGGTGAAGGGCCCCTTCGCTGCATCACATGAGGGGAAAGTCCCCTTCAGCTCAAGCGGGCAGGATCGCCGCGATCTCCTCGGCGGACTCCGGGCCGAAGGCCTCCTTGAGGCGGCCGAGCACGTCGGCGCGGTCGAAGGACCATTCCTGCGTGCCCACGGTCTCCAGCACCAGCACGGCGATCAGCGAACCGAGCTGGGCCGAACGTTCCAGCCCGAGACCGCCGTCGACACCGGCGATGAACCCGGCGCGGAAGCCGTCGCCGACGCCGGTCGGGTCGACCTTGCCGCGTTCCGGGACGGCGCCGATCTGCAGCGCGAGGCCGTCCTTGCCGACGATCTCGACGCCCTTCTCCCCGAGCGTGGTGATCCGCATGCCGACGCGGTCGAGGACGTCGGCCTCGGACCAGCCGGTCTTCTGCAGCAGCAGTTCCCATTCGTAGTCGTTGCTGAACAGGTACTTCGCGCCCTCGACGAAGGCACGCACCTGCTCGCCGTCCATCCGGGCCAGCTGCTGCGAGGGGTCGACGGCGAAGGTGTAGCCGCGCTGGCGGCACTCCTCGGCGTGCCGGACCATGCCTTCGGGGTCGTCCGGGCTGATCAGCACGAGCGACAGCTCACCGGCGTGCGTGGCGACCGGCTCCAGCTCGATGTTGCGGGATTCCGCCATCGCGCCGGCATAGAAGGTGGCGATCTGGCAGAGGTCCTCGTCGGTGGTGCAGACGAAGCGGGCGGTGTGCGCGACCTCGGAGACCAGCACCCCGGCGGTGTCGACGCCGTGCCGCTCGAGCCAGGACCGGTAGTCCGCGAAGTCCGAGCCCACCGCGCCGACCAGGATCGGGCACTTGCCGAGCACCCCGAGCCCGAAGGCGATGTTCGCGCCGATCCCGCCACGCCGGACGACGAGGTCATCGGCCAGGAAGCTCAGGGACACCCGGTGCAGCTGCTCGGCGATGAGCTGCTCGGCGAACCTGCCTGGGAAGTGCATGAGGTGGTCGGTTGCGATACTGCCGGATACCGCGATCCTGGCGTTGTCTGCCACCGGTTCTCCTTGGTCGGTCGGCCCCGCCGAAGCGAGGACGGCTAAGTTACCCGCAGGTCATGCCCCATACGGGTTGCTTCGGGCACGGCCATCAACACTACCGGTTGGTAGTGGTGTCCTACTCGAACACGAGTCATTAGCTTGTCGTTCGTGACCACTTCCACGTATCACCGCGAACCGGAATCGATCGGCGAACTCATCGCCGACTGTGCCGGCATCCCGTCGTCCCTCCAGGCCGAGAACCTGCCACTGCCCCGGCAGATCGCTCCGCCCTGGACCGTGGACGAGCGGTGCCACGCCCAGGTCGCCGATCTGGACGCCTACGTCTGATCCCGTTCCGGGCATGAAGAAGGGCCGCGACCTGGGTGAGGTTCGCGGCCCTTCTTCATGCCTCGACGCGGATCAGTGGAAGCTGTCGCCGCAGGCGCAGCTACCGGTCGCGTTGGGGTTGTCGATCGTGAAGCCCTGCTTCTCGATCGAGTCGACGAAGTCGATCACGGCGCTCGACACGTACGGCGCGCTCATCCGGTCGACGGCGACGCGAAGGCCGTCGAAGTCACGGAACAGGTCACCGTCGAGCGTGCGCTCGTCGAAGAACAGCTGGTAGCGCAGGCCCGCGCACCCACCGGGCTGGACGGCGATGCGCAGGTGCATGTCGTCGCGGCCCTCCTGCTCGAGCAGGGCCTTCGCCTTGCTGGCGGCGGCGTCGGTCAACGTGACGCCGTGGGTCTCCTCGGCGGTTTCGGCCTGAGCTGCGGCTGCCTGCTCAGCGGTCGTCATGGTTCTCCCTCTGGTCGAACTCGCTGCGGGTACTCGTCTTGCACATGGTCCAACACGTCGGAGTCCCGATCTGTTCCCCACCATGGTGACATATCGCTCGGCCTGGTGCGTGGCACCGTGACGCCCGCGACTACCCTGGTGGGGTGAGGTTCCTGCGCCGTAGCACCACAGACTCCGCCACGACGGACACCGAGACCCCCGGCGACGACGCCGTCGAGGTCCAGGCCAAGTCGTACACGCCCGGAAAGGGCAAGGCCACGCCCAAGCGGCGTGAGGCCGAGGCCAAGCGCCGCGGCCCGGTGGCGCCCCCGCCGACCACCATGCGGGAGGCGATGAAGCGCAACAAGGAGCTCCGGAAGTCCGCGAAGGCCGATCCGGAGTACAAGCTCAAGCAGCGCAACGCCGCCAAGGAACGCCGTGAGCGGATGATGGCGGGCGAGGACAAGTACCTGCTCCCTCGTGACCGCGGCCCGGTCAAGGCGTACATCCGTGACCTGGTCGACTCGCGGCGCAACCTGCTCGGCCTGTTCATGCCGCTGGCGATCCTGGTGTTCGTCGCGCTGATCCTGCCGTACCCCGAGGTCCAGCGGTACGCGACGCTCCTGTGCACCGTGATGCTGCTCGGCATGATCGTCGAAGGTTTTCTCAGCGGGCGCCGGATCGCGAAGATGGTCCGCCTGAAGTTCCCGAACGAGACGATCAAGGGCACCTCCGTCGGCTGGTACTCCTTCATCCGCGCGAGCCAGATCCGCAAGCTGCGGGTTCCCAAGCCGCGTGTGAAGCCCGGCGACAAGGTCTGAGTGAGCGGCGGAGCTGGGTTGTATCCGCCGGCTGCGCCAGCAGCGTGAACCCGCCCGGCCGGAGGCCCCGCTATCGCGGTGGCAGGGCGCCCCGGCCACACGACGTGACGTGCTCGCCCCAACGGCGCCTTGCCGACGTCGATCGCGGTCGCGGGTTCACTGACCGGCACTGATCAGGCGAAACCCGGGTCGTTAGCGTGGCTAACGGCCTGGGGTAGAGTCGCGCCCATGGAGTTTCGACGACTGGGCCGCAGCGGCCTCAATGTCAGTGAGATCTCGTACGGCAACTGGCTCACCCACGGGTCCCAGGTGGAAGAGGACCAGGCCCAGGCCTGCATCAAGGCGGCGCTCGACGTCGGCATCACCACCTTCGACACCGCTGATGTCTACGCCAACACGGCCGCCGAATCGGTGCTCGGCCGCGGCCTGAAGGGCCTGCGCCGCGAGAGCCTGGAGATCTTCACCAAGGCCTACTGGCCGACCGGCCCCAAGGGCCCGAACGACCAGGGCCTGGGCCGCAAGCACATCATGGAGTCGGCGAACGCTTCGCTGAAGCGGCTCGGCACCGACTACGTCGACCTCTACCAGGCGCACCGGTTCGACCGGACCGTCCCGCTCGAAGAGACGTTCCTCGCCTTCGCCGACCTCGTCCGCCAGGGCAAGGTGCTCTACGTCGGCGTCTCCGAGTGGACCGCCGAGCAGATCACCCAGGGCGCGGCGATCGCACGCGAACTGAACGTGCCCCTCATCTCGAACCAGCCGCAGTACAACGCGCTGTGGCGGGTCATCGAGGCGCAGGTCATCCCGGCCTCCGAACGCGAAGGGCTCAGCCAGATCGTCTGGTCGCCGATCGCGCAGGGCGTGCTCACCGGCAAGTACAAGCCCGGTCAGCCGCTGCCCGAAGGTTCCCGCGCGACCGACGAGAAGGGCGGCGCGAACATGGTCGCCCGCTTCCTCAACGACGACGTCCTCGAGCGCGTCCAGCGGCTTCAGCCGATCGCGGACAAGGCGGGCCTGACGATGGCCCAGCTGTCCGTGGCGTGGGTGCTGCAGAACCCGAACGTCGCTTCGGCGATCATCGGTGCCTCGCGGCCGGAGCAGGTGCACGAGAACGTGAAGGCGGCCGGTGTGAAGCTGGACGCGGATCTGCTCGCCGCGATCGACGAGGCCCTCGACGGCGTCACCGAGACCGACCCGACGCTGACCCGCTCGCCCTGATCCCCCGCATTCAGTCGACTAAGCGCGGACGCTTTTCCCGCACTTAGTCGACTGAATGCCGTCAGTCCCCGTGCACGCGGGCGTGGTACGCGACCTGACCGTCGAGGTCGAGGGCGTCACCGGGGGCGCGCAGGGGATCGATGCCCAGACCCCGCAGCAACCTGCTCGCGCCGGCGACCCGGTCGCCGGTCCGGCCGTCGAGCCGCTCCGGCCGGTGGCCCCGCTGGATCAGCAGGCCCTCGACGTCGTCGATCAACCGGTACGGGTCGTAGACCTGCTGCTCAGGCATGATCACCACCGGGAGCCCAGGTCTTCCCGGTGATCCGCTCGTAGACCTCGGTGTAGCGCTTGCGGGTCGCCTCGACGATCTCGTCCGGGATGGCGGGCCCGGGCGGCGTCTTGTCCCAGCCGGTGGTCGTGGACCAGTCGCGGACGAACTGCTTGTCGAACGCGTGCTGCGTGCGGCCCGGCTCGTATTCGTCGGCGGGCCAGAAACGCGACGAGTCCGACGTGAGCACCTCGTCCCCGAGCGTCAGCACACCGTCGGCGTCGAACCCGAATTCGATCTTGGTGTCGGCGATGATGATGCCGTTCTTCGCCGCGTGCTCCGCGCCCTTGGTATAGACCTCGAGCGTCAGATCGCGGAGGCGGTCCGCGGTCTCCTTGCCGATCTCGTTCACGACGTCCGCGAAGGTCATGAACTCGTCGTGGCCGGTGTCGGAGATCTTCGTGGTCGGCGTGAAGATCGGCTCGGGCAGCTTGTCCGCCTCGACGAGACCGGCGGGCAGTTCGACGCCGGAAACCTTGCCGTCGCGCCGGTATTCACGCATTCCGAGACCGGTGAGGTAGCCGCGCGCGATGCACTCGACCTGGATCATCTTCAACGGCTTGCACCGCATGGCGCGACCGGCGAATTCGGCGGGGACGTCGGTCGTGGAGATGACGTGGTTCGGCACCACGTCGGCCATCTTTTCGAACCACCAGGCGGAAAGCTGGTTCAGCAGCGCGCCCTTGTCCGGGATCGGGGTCGGCAGCGAGACGTCGTAGACCGAAACGCGATCCGAGGCGACGAGCAGAATGTCGCCGTCGATTTCGTAAAGGTCCCGGACCTTACCCGCGTGAATGTGCTTCATGCCCCGTCCTCGATGTTGTATTCGTAAAAAATCCAGTGGTCCGGCAACGCCGCCGATTCGCCGTACTCGAGTACGTCGCCCTCGGCGGACAGAAACCTGTTGCGACTCAACAGAATCGCCGAACCTTCGGCCACGCCGAGTTCCGCCGCCTCCTCGGCACCCGCCAGCCCCGCGGCGTGCTGAGAATGGGTCGACGCCAGAACACGACCTGTCCGGTCCGCCACGTATTTGACCGTGCCTTCGACGATCCGCACCGGCTCGAAGAGCAAAGGAGCCTTCGCCGCGACGGCGCCGTCGAACCACGAGACCGACGTCGACACCGGCCGGCCTTCGCCCGCATACGTGGTCCGTCGCCGACGGATCACCGGAGTACCTTCATCGATTCCGAGCGCGCCCGCCACCCGGTCCGGTGCGGGCAGGAGGCCTGCTTCGCGGATTTTCGCGTAGTGGCCCGGTGGATAGACCTTGCCGGTTCGCGCGATCGAGATCGTCCGATCGTGCGCGGAGCGGTGCAGCGCTCTGGTCTGCACCACTGTGCCGATCCCGCGTACCGCGCGGACCAGACCTTCGGCGCGGAGCGTCGAGAGGACCTTCATCGCCGTCGCCATCGCGACGTTCCAGTTCCTGGCGATCTCCCGCGCGGACGGGACCGCGTCGCCTTCCTTGAGCCTGCCCGAAACGATGTCGTCGCGAATACTTCCCGCGATCTGGAGATACGGCGGTTCGGGTCGATCGACGGCGGGCAAGGTGACTCCTCACAAGGTCGCGCGGTGCGCACAAGCGTTCTAGCACACCAATGGGCGAGCACCAAGGATCCTGCTCACACCCCATTATTACGTACTAGTACACATTCTGGACGGTGCTCTAGTACACCTGTTACTCTCCGAGAAGTTCCCGAAACCCGTTAGGGGGCTCGATGAACCACCTGAGCATCGACGAACTGCTCGAAGAGCTTCGAAGACGCCGGTGGGTCGTCTACATCTTCGGCCCACGGGAGGAACCGGAGGTCTGTGCCGCGGTGTTCCAATGGGACACCTGCGCCGACGTCCTCATCCTCCGCGGGGAAGAACGGGCGAGCGCCTTCCGCGTCACCACGGTCGCCGAGACGGACGTCTTCCGTCCGGCGCTCGTCTCGTGGCAGTACCACTCCACGGCCGACTGGACCCTGCGCGCCGTGCTCACCATCCCGGCGCCCGGCGACGCCGCCGCGCCGATCCAGTTGCTGCAACCACATCCGGACTGCGTGATCCCGATGGAGGCGCGTCAGCCGGTCACCATCCTGCCCGCCATACCGGCCAAGGCCGACCAGGGAGATCCCTAACCTCGGCCGATCACCTGCTCGGCGACAACGAGGTCGTGCGGGTAGGTGATCTTGAGGTTCTCCGCGCTGCCCGGAACCCACCGCACCGGCAGCGCGGAGAACCTTTCCATGCACGAAGACGTGTCCGTGCCGACGAAACCCTCCCGCTCGGCCGTTTCGTAGGCTTCGAGCAACTGGCAGGCGCGGAAACCCTGCGGTGTCTGCACCCTGATCGCTCCGGGCAGCGCGTCGGAAACGGTGTCGCCGTCGACGCGCACGATGTCGTCGGCCGCGACCCCTGGCACCGCTCCCCCGTACCGCCGGGTGTCGGCGAGGACGTCCGCGATCAGTTCCGGGGTGACGAGCGGGCGGGCCGCGTCGTGCAGCAATACCGCGTCGATCTCACCGCTCTCGATACGGGAAGCCAAGTGGCGCAAGGCGTTCAGCTCCGAACCCTGGCGCGTCGCGCCGCCGTGGACGAGTTCGACCTCGCCCGGATGCGCGGCGAGCACCTCATGCGCGAGTTCGGTGTCCTGCGGCCGGATGACCAGCACGAGCACGTCGATTCCGGGCACGCGGGCGAACGCGTCGAGCGACCACGCGACGACCCGCTTGCCGGCCACCGGCAGGTACACCTTGTTGAGTTCGGCGCCGACCCGGGTGCCCGCTCCGCTCGCGAGCACCACCCCGGCGGCCTTCGTCTGAGCCACAGGCAACTCTGGCACAGGCGAGTGGGTAGGTTGGGCCCGGCCACCGAAGCGATCCGAAGGGGCAGGGCGTTGGACGACGAAATCCTCGAGTTCGCCGAAGTCGAGCAGCCTGATGAACACGCGCGCTCGGCGGCGATCGCCCTGCACTCGAAACTGATCAAGCCTGCCGGTTCGCTGGGCAGGCTGGAAGAACTGGGCGTTTGGGTCGCGGCCTGCCAGGGCCAGTCGCCGCCGCGGCCGTTCACGCGGCCCAGGGTCGTGGTGTTCGCCGGAGACCACGGCATCGCCGCGAAGGGCGTCTCGGCCTACCCGGCTGAGGTCACCGCGCAACTCGTCGGCAGCATGCTGACCGGCGGCGCGGCCATCAACGTCCTGGCGGCTTCGGCGGGCGCGAGCGTCCGGGTCGTCGACATGGCCGTCGACAGCGACGCCCCCGCGACGCGGTCGATCGGCGAGTTCAAGGTGCGGCGGGGCTCCGGTTCGATCGACGTCGAGGACGCGCTGACCGACGAGGAGGCGCGTGCCGCCGTCCGCGCGGGCCGGGCGATCGCCGACGCCGAGGTCGACGGCGGGGCCGACCTGCTCATCGCGGGCGACCTCGGGATCGGCAACAGCACGCCTGCATCGGTGCTGGTCGCGGCGCTGACCGGCAGCGAGCCGGTGGCCGTCGTCGGCCGAGGCTCGGGCATCGACGACAACGCCTGGATGCGCAAGGCCGCGGCGGTCCGTGACGCGCTGCGGCGCGCGCGGACCGTGCTGGCCGACCCGGTCGCCCTGCTGCGCACCGCCGCGGGCGCCGACATCGCCGCGATGGCGGGTTTCCTCGCGCAGGCCTCGCTCCGGAAGACGCCGGTGATCCTGGACGGCCTGGTCGCCTCCGCGGCCGCGCTGGTCGCCGAGGAACTCGTCCCCGGCGCGCGGCAGTGGTGGGCCGCGGGCCAGCGGGGCGGCGAACCCGCGCACGCGCTGGCGCTGGAACACCTCGACCTGGACCCGATCCTTGATCTGGACGTGCGCCTCGGCGAGGGGACGGGCGCGGTCGCGGCGCTGCCGCTGGTGTTCATGGCGACGCGGGTGCTCGCGGAGATGGCCACGCACGAGCAGGCCGGGGTGAGCGGGCCGCTGATCGAGGCCCCCGCTTCCTGACGCCCGCCGGCCGCTCGTTCCGCCTCAGGGATGCAATGAAAGGCTCTTTCCTTGCAAATTTTGCAAGGAAAGAGCCTTTCATTGCATCCCCGGGTACCGCCCGCCACCGACGTAGCGAAGGCCTCCTTCCCTACGCTCAAGGTAGGGAAGGAGGCCTTCACGGACTTCGGGCTCAGCCCAGCGGGTACATCCAGCCTTCCGGAGCGGGCCGCGTGCCCTCCTGGATCCCGGTCAGCGCGCCGCGCAGCTTCATCGTCAGCTCGCCGGGCTGCCCGCCCGCGACGGAAAACTCGCCGCCCGCGTGCTTCACGTGCCCGACCGGCGTGATGACCGCCGCGGTCCCGCAGGCGAACACCTCGGTCAGCTCGCCGGAAGCCGCCGCCTTCTCCCACTCGTCGGTGGAGACGCGCCGCTCCTCGACCTGGTGCCCGAACGACTTCGCCAGTTCCAGCAGCGACTTGCGGGTCACGCCCGGCAGCAGCGAGCCGGTCAGTTCCGGGGTCACGACACGGGCCTCGTCACCGGAGCCGAAGACGAAGAACAGGTTCATCCCGCCCATTTCCTCGACCCAGCGCCTCTCGACCGCGTCGAGCCACACGACCTGGTCGCAGCCCTTCTCCACGGCCTGCGCCTGCGCGACGAAGGAGGCCGCGTAGTTGCCCGCGCACTTCGCCTCGCCGGTGCCGCCGGGGACGGCGCGCACGTACTCGGTCGAGAGCCAGACGCTCACCGGCTTCACGCCACCGGCGAAGTACGAGCCGGCGGGCGAGCCGATCAGCGCGTAGAGGTACTCGTTCGCGGGCCGGTTGACGCCGAGCCCGGCTTCGGTGGAGATCATGAACGGCCGCAGGTACAGCGACTCGCCCGGCTTCGTCGGGACCCAGCGGGCGTCGACCGCGATGAGCTCGCGGATCGAGTCGAGGAACGTCTCCACCGGCAGCTGCGGCATGGCGAGGCGCTCGGCCGAGTTTCGGAACCGGATCGCGTTGGCGTCGGGACGGAACGCCGCGATCGTGCCGTCCGGCTGGCGGTACGCTTTGAGCCCCTCGAAGATCGCCTGGCCGTAGTGCAGCACGGAGGTCGCCGGGTCGAGGGTGAGTGGCGCGTACGGCCCGACGGTGGCGTCGTGCCAGCCCTGCTCGGCACTCCATTTCACGGTCACCATGTGGTCGGTGAAGTGCAGGCCGAAGCCGGGTGCGGCCAATACGTCCGCGACGCGTTCCGGGCTCGCGGGGCTCGGGTGCGGGAGGTGGGTGAACTGCGTCGAGGTCGTCATGACTAAGACGATAACGCTTGGTCGGACCCACGTTAGTCGGACGTCCGCATATCTTTACCTCCCGCGATCTGTCCGTCGGGACGAACACGGGAGGGCCTTCGCCCCTAGGATGGCGGCGTGACGTACAACCAGATGCAGCCCGCCCAACCGGGCCACCCGGCCAAGCCCGCCCCCGGCGCGGGGGCCGACGTCAAGACCTTCGCGACGGCCGTGCTGCTCACCTTCGGCACCGGCGTGCTGATGATGGACGGCTGGGCCCTGCTCGACAGCGGCTTCGGCGCCTTCCTCGGCCTTGTCGCAGGCGGTTTCGGCATCTTCTGGTGGAAGAGCATCCACGGCAAGGTGTTCCCGCGCGAGCTGGGCACGAAGTCGGTGGTCATCCTCGCGGTGATCAACGTCGTGCTGATGCTGCTCCTGCTGCTGCAGGTGAGCTAGAGCAGCCCCTCGGGAAGGCCGGGCGCCGGCCAGTCCGGGTCGGGCCGGAAGTCGGTCCACGTCCCGTCGAAGGGGAACCGCCCGGCGTCCGCGAGCGCCCCGATCCGCTCACCCTCGGCGCGCAGCCGCTCCAGCTGCCCGGCGGTGATGCGGCCGGCGAGGACGGCCTCCTCCGCTTCGTCCTCGTCCTTCCACTGCCAGCGTCCGCCGGGTTCGACCGCGACGTCGAGGATGCCGTCGATGCGGTCGGGTCCCGACGCCGTGCGTCCCAGCGGGACCTCGAGGTTGACGTACCAGTTCAGGAAACGGCCGCCGGCGTCGAAGAACCACCAGACCGACGACCATTCGTCGTCGGAGATGCGGCGCAGCGTCGAGGTGTCGCGCCACAGGTCGGCCACGCGCACCCTCGGCACCCGGAACCGCTCCTCCAGCGGCGCCTCCCGGAAGAGCCGCCCGTCGGCGAGCCTGCTGCCGACGATCGGGGTGTCCGCGGGCAGCCAGCCGAGCAGCACGGTGCCGTCGTCGGAGATGACGCGAAGCGGGTGATGCTGGCCGATCGAGCCGTCCGGTCGCAGGAAGCGTTCGACGACCGTGTCGCCCGGGGTCCAGTGAGGATCACGCACGCCTTGAACGGTACCGACGGGCGCGGACCCGCAGAACCAGTTCGGCGAGCGTTCCCACTCCCGCGAGCCCGAGGGCCACGACCGGCCCAGCGAAGGCCGCGGCGACGGCCACGATCAGTCCACAAGCGAGTGTCGCCTTCGGACGTTCCGGGGAAAGCCGCTCGCGGCCGTCGGTGAAGGCGTCCACCGCGACGGGAACGGTCGCCACGGCGGCCACGACGGTCAGCACCGGCAGCAGCGAAACCGCGTCGGCCGCGGCGAGCAGCTCACGGAACGACGTCGCCGAAAGTCCCAGCCGGATCGGGCCGAGCTGATAGAGGGCGACGGCGGTGATCGCGACGGTGACGGCGCCCACCGCGGCGGCGCGGCCCGCGCCGGGACGGCGGGGCAGCAGGAACGGCAGCAGCACCAGCACGGCGAAGCCGAGGCCTGGCACGGACGGCGGGTCCGGCGCGATGAACTGCGCCAGCGGCGGGATCCCGACGCAGATCGCGATCAGGGACGCGGCCGCGGCCAGCAGCAGGCCGGTGATCCAGCGGGCGGCGTAGTCGCCGAGGCGGACGCCGGCCAGATCGGCGACGGTCACCACGACGGTGAACACCGCGGCGGCGGCTCCCGGCGCGGCAGGGAAGAGGTACTCGCCGAACGTCGCCGCGAAGACCAGGACCAGGCCCAGCCGCGAAACGGAGCCCGCGATCCGGTCGGGCCGGGTGTCGCCCGCCGGCGGCAGCAGCGCCTCCGCCGCGACGGCGAGCACGGTCGCGAGCACGACCGCGAGGAGTACCCAGTAATCCGCTCCGGAGGCGCCCGCCGCCAGCGCGATGAGCAGACCGCCCGCCAGCCGCACGCCGTCTCCCTTCCTCCGCACCGAGTGACCCGATCGGCCCCGCTGTTACCCCAGGTCCCGCTGTCATTAGCATGGCTCACGATCCAACCGGGCGGCCGCCCGGTACCACCGCGAACGCGCGAGGAGCCAGAAGTGACCGTGCCGAAGCTTGCCCTGACCGAGAACGCCGAAGCGGCGCTTGCCAAGACGCGCGCCGACGTCGTCGTCATCGGAACCCTGCAGGGCGAGGACGGCCTGGCGCTCGCCGCCGGCTCCTCCGTCGCCGATACCGCCTTCGACGGCAAGCTCGCCGACGTCCTCGGCACCCTCGGCGCGTCCGGCAAGGCCGACGAGATCGTCAAGGTACCGACGCTGGGCAAGCTGTCCGCCGGTGTCGTGCTGGCCGTCGGCCTCGGCAAGGCGGGCGCGGACGGCGTCACCGCCGAGCAGGTCCGCCGGGGCGCCGGTGCCGCCGCGCGGGCGCTGAGCGGGACCGACCGCGCGTTCGTCACGCTGTCGGCGATCGACCTCCAGGCCGCCGTCGAGGGCACCGTGCTCGGCGCGTACTCCTTCACCGAGTACCGCTCCGAGAAGGGTGACGCCCCGGTCGCCAAGGTCGACTTCGTGAGCCCCGAAGAGGGCACCGCCAAGGATCACAAGGCGACGCTGAAGGCCGCCGGCCTGATCGCCGAATCGGTCATCGTCGCCCGCGACCTGATCAACACCCCGCCGAACGACCTGTTCCCGGCCTCCTTCGCCGACCGCGCGAAGACGCTGGCCGAGGCGAACAACCTCGACTTCGAGGTCCTCGACGAGAAGGCCCTCAAACGCAAGGGCTTCGGCGGCATCCTCGGCGTCGGCGGCGGTTCGTCGCGCCAGCCGCGCCTGCTGCGCATCGCCTACAAGCCCGCGAAGGCCTCGAAGAAGGTCGCGCTGGTCGGCAAGGGCATCACCTTCGACTCGGGCGGCATCTCGATCAAGCCCGCCGCGAACATGGACCACATGACCTCGGACATGTCCGGCGCGGCCGCCGTGCTCGCCTCCGTGGTGCTGGCCGCGAAGCTGAAGTACCCGCTCGAGGTCGTCGCGCACATCCCGCTGGCGGAGAACCTGCCCTCGGCCACCTCGTACCGGCCGGGCGACGTGCTCAGCATGTACGGCGGCAAGACCGTCGAGGTGCTCAACACCGACGCCGAAGGCCGCCTCGTGCTGGCCGACGCCATCGTGCGCGCGGGCGAGGAGAACCCCGACTACCTGATCGAGACCTCGACCCTGACCGGCGCGCAGGTCGTCGCGCTGGGCAACCGCACCGCGGGTGTCATGGGCTCGGACGAGTTCCGCGACCGCGTCGCCTCGATCGCGCAGGCCACCGGTGAGGGCGGCTGGGCCATGCCGCTGCCGGAGGAGCTGCGCGCCGACCTCGACTCGCGCCTCGCCGACCTGGCCAACGTCACCGGGCACCGCTGGGGCGGCATGCTCGCCGCGGGCATCTTCCTGCGCGAGTTCCTCACCGAGGGCCTGCCCTGGGCGCATATCGACATCGCGGGCCCGTCGTTCAACACCTCCGGGCCGTGGGGTTACACCGGCAAGGGCGGCACCGGCGTCCCGGTCCGCACCATCGCCGCGGTCCTCGCGGACATCGCCGCGAACGGCTGACCTTTTTCGCGCGTGAAGGCCCGTTCCCTCGGCTCAGCAGAGGGAACGGGCCTTCACGGTGTGGCAAGGTCGTTTCCGTGGACAGGGACGCGTATCTCGAAGGCGCGATCAAGGACGTGCTGAGCGGTGACGACGCGGCGCTCGACGATCGGATCGCGCACGCGGCCCTGTTGTTCGCCGCCTCCGGGGCGATGGCCGAGGCCGACCGGCTGATCACGCATTGGCACGCGCTCACCGAACGGCCCGTCACCGCCCTCGTGTCCGGCGCGGTGCAGGCCCGCGCGTGGGCGATGCTCTTCGAGGCCCGAGGGACACGGCCGGACTGGGCCGCGGCGCTGACTCCGCTCGATCTCGACGCCGAAGAACGCGCGCACGGCGAGTACCTCGCCCGGCGGGCGCCCGATCTCGACGGTCTGCTCGGCGGCTCCCCGATCGGCGAGGCCGTCGCGCATCTCGGGCCGTCGCGCCCGGACCGGTTACGCGAGGCCGTCGCGCGAGGCGATCTGGACGCCTGGGCGGAGATCGCGTCGCGCCAGGCCCGACCGGACGTCGCCATGGCGGCCGCGACACGGCGGCTCGCACCACGTCTGGTCGCGGGAGCCGACCTGCTCGGGCTCGGCGAGTGGCCGGAAGTCTGTGCCGGGGCGCTGGTCGCGGCGCTGTACGAACGCTACCCGCCGGAAACCGGCTCCTGGCGCGAAATGATCGCGGGCATCCTTCGGCTGCGCGGTGGCGGCACCGCTCCCCCGGCCGCGTCCCTTCGCACCATCGGCGCCGCCGAGGCGCGGCTGGGGCTCCGGCTGCCCGGCGACTACCGCGAGTTCCTCCAGACCTGCGACGGCCTGCCCGCCGACGTCGTCTTCCCGCGGCTGCTCGGCACGGCGGAACTCCGCGCGGAAGGCGGTGTCGTCGTGATCGCGGAGCCTGCCGTCGTACTGCTGACGGCCGCCGGCGAAGAGTGGCGGACGGTCGAAATCGACCCGGCGCTGGGCACGACGGTGCATCCGACGTTCCGGGCGCTGCTGGAGCGGCACCTACTCCTTCTGGCGCAGTCCGCGTGATCCCGCGTCAGACCTCGCCGCGTTTCTTCCGCTCGGTGTACTCCCGCATCCGCTTCGGGTAGCCGACCCGCGCCACCTCGTACACCGGGATCGACCGTTTGTGACCGAACTGCCGCGCCGCGTCGAGGCTCTCGATCCGGCGCCGGGTCCACTCGCCATCGTGGGCGATGAGGACGACGGTGGTCTCCGTGACGTTGGTCTTCGGCTCGACATAAGCCTCGACGCCGGTCCGTGAAGAGGCCCACTCTTCGAGATGCTTGAAGTCGTTCGAAGAGGCTTTCCGCAGCGTGCCGGGCTTTTGCCCGCCTTTAGAGCGCCGGCGCAGCGAGTCGAACAGACCCACTCCGACCACCTCACTTCCCAGTCGCGTCCAGTGTCCATTATCCCGACCCGGGTGTGTGCTCACCGTGGTGACCCTGGCGGGTCGTGTCCCGTGGGTCACAGGACGCGGCCTAGGTCGCAGCCTCTCCACACGTAGTGACAAGATGGCAAGTGTCCGCGCGCGCGTATACCGCGCGAAGCGGCGCCAGAGCACCACCCCTACCGCTTGCCGAGGAGTTACTGAAGTGACCGACACCTCCGCCGACCTTGTGATCCTGGGTGGCGGATCGGGCGGCTACGCCGCCGCGTTCCGCGCGGCCGAGCTGGGCCTTTCCGTCACCCTGATCGAAAAGGACAAGCTTGGCGGGACGTGCCTCCACCGAGGCTGCATCCCGACCAAGGCCCTCCTGCACGCGGCGGAGGTCGCCGACGAGACCCGCGACGCCGAGACCTTCGGTGTGAAGGCCGTGCTGGAAGGCATCGACATCGCCGGCGTCAACAAGTACAAGGACGGGATCATCTCGCGCCTGTACAAGGGCCTCCAGGGCCTGGCCAAGGCGCACAAGGTGAACCTCGTCGAGGGCACCGGGACGTTCGTCGGCGGCACGACCGTCGAGGTCGACGGCACCCGCCACACCGGCAAGAACGTCATCCTCGCCACCGGCTCGTACTCGAAGACGCTGCCCGGCCTGGAGCTGGGCGGCCGCATCATCGCGAGCGAGCAGGCGCTTTCGCTGGACTACATCCCGAAGAAGGTCATCGTCCTCGGCGGTGGTGTCATCGGTGTCGAATTCGCGTCCGTCTGGGCGTCCTTCGGCGTCGACGTCACCATCGTGGAGGCGCTGCCCCGCCTGGTCCCGAACGAGGACGAGTACGCGTCCAAACAGCTCGAGCGCGCTTTCCGCCGTCGCAAGATCGCCTTCAAGACCGGCGTCCGGTTCACCGGCGCCAAGCAGGACGACAACGGCGTCAGCGTGTCGCTGGAGTCCGGCGAGACGCTCGAAGCCGACCTGCTGCTGGTCGCCGTGGGCCGTGGCCCGAACTCGGCCGGGCACGGCTACGAGGAGGCCGGCGTCAAGATGGAGCGCGGCTTCGTCCTCACCGACGACCGCCTGCGCACCAACCTGCCGAACGTCTACGCCGTCGGTGACATCGTCCCCGGCCTGCAGCTCGCGCACCGCGGGTTCCAGCAGGGCATCTTCGTCGCGGAGGAGATCGCCGGCCAGGAGCCGCGCGTGATCGACGAGAGCGGCATCCCGCGCGTCACCTACTCGCACCCCGAGGTCGCTTCGGTCGGCCTCACCGAGTCGCAGGCGAAGGAGAAGTACGGCTCCGACGTCACCACCTTCACCTACGACCTCGGCGGCAACGGAAAGAGCCAGATCCTCAAGACCTCCGGTGGGGTCAAGCTGATCAAGGCTCCGGACGGGCCGGTCGTGGGCGTGCACATGGTGGGCGACCGCGTCGGCGAGCTGATCGGCGAAGCGCAGCTGATCTACAGCTGGGAGGCGTTCCCCGAGGACGTGGCTCCCCTCATCCACGCGCACCCCACCCAGACCGAGGCCCTCGGTGAAGCGTTCCTCGCCCTCGCGGGCAAGCCGCTGCACGTCCACAGCTGACGTCTCACCGTCGAAGAACCAGACCAAGCAAGACATATCAAGGGAGTCAGCGAACGATGGCCTACTCCGTCACGTTGCCGGAGCTCGGTGAGAGCGTCACCGAGGGCACCGTCACCCGGTGGTTGAAGCAGGAGGGCGACACCGTCGAGGTCGACGAGCCGTTGCTCGAGATCTCCACGGACAAGGTCGACACCGAGGTCCCGTCCCCGGTCGCCGGCAAGGTCGTGAAGATCAGCGCTCAGGAGGACGAGACCGTCGAGGTCGGCGGAGAGCTCGCCGTCATCGACGACGGGACCGGCGGGGTGCCGGAGTCCTCCGGTTCCGCCGAGCCGGCCGCCGAAGAGGCGCAGCCCGAGCCGGAGCCGGAGCCCGCGAAGGAGGAGGCCTCCGCGCCGTCCCAGCCGGACACCGCGCCGGCTTCGGGCGGCGAAGGCACCGAGGTGAAGCTGCCCGAGCTGGGCGAGAGCGTCACCGAAGGCACCGTCACCCGGTGGCTCAAGCAGGTCGGCGAGAGCGTCGAGGTCGACGAGCCGCTGCTCGAGATCTCCACGGACAAGGTCGACACCGAGGTCCCGTCCCCGGTCGCCGGCACCGTGCTGGAGATCCGTGCCGGTGAGGACGAGACCGTCGAGGTCGGCGGGGTGCTCGCGGTGATCGGTGCCGCCGGTTCCGCCCCGGCCCCGAAGGCCGAGCCCAAGCCGGAACCCAAGCCCGAGCCGAAGCCGGAACCCAAGCCGGAACCGAAGCCCGAGCCCAAGGCCGAAGCGGCTCCCGCGCCGAAGCCCGCCCCGGCTCCTCAGGCCGCCCCGGCTCCCAAGGCCGAGGCCCCGAAGCCGGCGGCGAGCACCGACAACGGCTCGGACAACGCGCCGTACGTGACGCCGCTGGTCCGCAAGCTCGCCTCGGAGCACGGCATCGACCTGTCGTCGCTGACCGGCAGCGGTGTCGGTGGCCGCATCCGCAAGCAGGACGTGCTCGCGGCCGCCGAGGCCAAGCAGAAGGCCGCCCCGGCTCCCGCCGCGCAGCCCGCTGCCGCCGCTCCGGCCCCCGCCGCCGCCCCGTCGGCTCCGCGCAAGGCCGCGGTTTCGCCGGAGCTCGCTGCTCTGCGCGGCACCGTGCAGAAGGCCAGCCGGATCCGTCAGATCACCGCCACGAAGACCCGCGAGTCGCTGCAGGTTTCCGCGCAGCTCACGCAGGTCCACGAGGTGGACGTCACGAAGATCGCCAAGCTCCGCCAGCGGGCGAAGGCGGCCTTCAAGGAGCGCGAGGGCGTCAACCTGACGTTCCTGCCGTTCTTCGCGAAGGCCACCGTCGAGGCGCTCAAGCAGCACCCGAACGTCAACGCGTCCTACAACGAGGACACGAAGGAGATCACCTACCACGGTGCGGTGCACCTGGGGATCGCGGTGGACACCGAAAAGGGTCTGCTGTCGGTGGTCATCCACGACGCGGGTGAGCTCAGCCTCGCCGGTCTCGCGCACCGCATCGCAGACCTGGCGGGCCGCGCGCGTTCGGGCCAGATCAAGCCGGACGAGCTGTCGGGTGGCACCTTCACGATCACGAACATCGGCTCCAACGGCGCCCTGTTCGACACGCCGATCATCGTGCAGCCGCAGTCCGGCATGCTCGGGACCGGCGCGGTCGTGAAGCGCCCGGTCGTGATCGCGGACGCCGACGGCAACGACACGATCGCCGTCCGGTCGATGGCGTTCCTGCCGCTGACCTACGACCACCGCCTGGTGGACGGGGCCGACGCGGGCCGCTTCGTCACGACGATCAAGCAGCGTCTGGAAGAGGGCAACTTCGAGGACGAGCTCGGTCTCTGATCCTCGGGTAGTCGATCAAGGCCCTCGTCCCGCTTCGGCGGGGCGGGGGCCTTCTTCTTTCTCCGCAGTTAGTCCTCTCGATGCGGTAGTTGGCATCACGAACTACCGCGTCCAGAGGACTAAATGCGGGGTTTGACAGGCGCCCCGGACTCTAGTATTCCGGAATTACGGAAAACAAGAGGGAGGATGTCGCCCATGCTGACCAGACGCCATCTGCTGGCCGGTGCCGCCGCGGGGTCGGCCGCGTTGCTGCTACCGGGAACCGCGACCGCGGCCCGGCCGGACACGAAGACCGAACAGGGCTGGCTCGACTGGATCGCCGCCCACCGCGGCGACGTCTCCGTCCTGATCGACGACGGCGCGGGCCGCCGCGCCGCGCGCAACCCCGACGTCCGGCGCGTCCTGGCCTCGTCGATCAAGGTCGTACATCTCAGCGCGTACGCCGAAAGCCGGCTCGATCCGAAGGAACAGATCCGGGTGGGCGACTGGGACGCCCACCATCCCTTCGTCGCCGACGGCCGCGCGCATTTCCAGGCGCTCAACTGGCTGGGCGTCCCTTGCGACGAGTACGGAATCGCCAAGGATCCCGAGCAGCGGGTCCCCTTGGCCAAGCTCGCCGAAGCGATGATCCTCTTCAGCGACAACGCCGCCACGGACTATCTCCGCGTCCGCCTCGGTGACCCCGCCCTCCAGCGGGCGGCGGCGCGGGGCGGCTGGTTCCGGCCGGACACCCGATCGCTCGGTGGCGAGGTCCTGATGCTGATGATGCCGGAGTACGCGCCCCCACCCGGCAGCCCCGTCGCCGTCCGGCGGGCGATGGGCGACGCGGTCGCTCGCCGGTTCGTCCGCGATCCGGAGTTCCGCGCGGAAGCCTTCAAGCGCTGGCCGAGTATGCCGGGCACCTCCGACGCCCAATGGCCGTGGGTCAAGGGGCACGGCCAGGGCTCGGCGTCGGATCTGTTCGCGCTTCACCGCAGTATCGCGAAGGGCCTCTACACACCCGCGCGCGAGATCCTCGCGAAGCCGCTCGCGGACCGTGTACCGCCAGGAGCGAGTGAAGTGCTCTTCAAGGGCGGAAGCCTGCCGCGGTCACTGACCATCGGGCTTTCCGTCCGCTGGCCCGGCGGGCGTTCGGGCACGGCGGCGGTCCTGCTCACCGGTGTGAGCGACCAGGACATGCAGAACGCCCTGCCGCTCATCGACCTCGTGCTCGCGGCGCTGTCCGACCCTGCCCGGTTCGGCGCCCTGGAACGAGCGCTTCACTGAGGCGGCGGTATAGATAACCGGTATGAACGCCGAGTTGGCCGAGCGGATCGCCGCCCTCGAAGCACGGGTCGCCGCGCTCGAAGGAGGGCACAGCCGGCAGACCGAACCGGCGGCGGGCCCCGGCGGCCTGGTCGGCTACCACGGCGAGCTGACCGAGCCCTTCGAACTGAGCTGGGCGATCAACGTCACGCCCGGCCCGATGCTGGCGTTCGAGGACGGGCCACGGGTCGAGGTGCTCGCGGCCCTGTCCAGCACCGCGCGCGTGGCACTCGTGCGGACGCTGGCCGAGAAGGGCGCGCAGACCGCGCCCGCCCTGCAAGAGGCCGCCGAACTCGGCTCGCCGGGTCAGCTGTACCACCACCTCAAGGCGCTGACCGGCGCCGGGATCGTCGAGCAGGACAAACGCGGCAGCTACCGGCTCCGGCCCACCGCGACGATCCCAGTGCTGGTGCTGCTCACCGCCGCGTCCGACGTCGCCGGGCAACTGAAGAACCTGGGCGTGCGTCCGGATCGCGGATAGGACACGATCGGATCATGCGAGTTCTGATCGCGGGCGCGAGCGGACTGATCGGCACCTCCCTCACGACACGGTTACGCCGTTCCGGGCACGAAGTGGTCCGTCTCGTCCGCCGGGAGGAGCGGGCGGCCGACGAACGCCGCTGGGATCCCCCCGCCGGCGAGATCGCGGACGGCGCGCTCGACGGGGTCGACGCGGTCGTGAACCTCGCGGGAGCCCCGTTGCTGCCAGGGCGCTGGAGCGCGGCCCGCAAACAGGTGCTCCTCGACAGCCGGGTCGAACCGACCGAGGTCCTCGCGGAAGCCGTCGCCGAACACGGAGTCCCCGTGCTGGTCAACGCCTCCGCCGTCGGCTACTACGGCGACACCGGTCCGTCTCTTGTGGACGAAACGAGCCCGGCGGGACGCGGTTTCCTCGCCGGGCTCTGCACCGCGTGGGAAGGCGCGACCGAGACCGCGGCCACCGCCGGCGCCAGGGTCGTGCGCATCCGCACCGGACTGGTACTCGCGCGCGAAGGCGGGCTCCTGGAGGTCCTGCGACCGCTGTTCCGCCTGGCGCTCGGCGGAAAACTCGGCGACGGCAAGCAATACATGCCGTGGATCTCGCTCGACGACGAGGTCGGCGCGATCGTTTTCGCGCTGGAGAACGAAACGCTGTCCGGCGCCGTCAACCTCTCCGGACCACAGCCCGCCACGAACGCCGCCTTCACGAAGGCGCTGGGCCGCGCCGTGCACCGGCCGGCGATCTGGCAGGTGCCCGGTTTCGCCATGAAGATCGCGCTCGGGCAGGCGGCCGAGGAGATGGCGCTGTTCGGGCAACGTGCCATGCCGCGTGCGCTGGAGGAGGCGGGATACGCGTTCCGCCATCCGACCCTCGAGGACGCGCTGGCCGCCGCGACATGACCGTGCGGCGCGGTCTGTACACCCTCGCCGGGTTCGTCCTGCTGCTCGGTTTCCTCCTCCTCGGGCTGTCCGTCGACGAGCGGCCGCCGCCGGTGGACGTCGCGCTCGCCGACGCCTTCCGCGGGCAGCACACCCGGCCCGCCGGTCAGGTGGCCGGCCTGGTCACGAACGTCCTCGGCCCGGTCCTGCCGTTCGTGCTGGGCGCGGTGCTGGTGGTGCTCGCCTGGCGCCGCCGGGACCTGACCGTGTTGTGCGTCAAACTCGCCGTCGTCCTGCTGCTGTGCCGGATGACCAGCCTGATCGCGAAACCGGCCTTCTACCGGGAGCGGCCGCGCGAATTCCCCGATCTGAGCTATCCGAGCGGACATGTGGTCGCCGTCGCGTGCACCGGGTTCGTCGCGGTACTGCTGTGCGCGTGGACCCGTCCGCACCTCACGCGCCTGGCGATCACGATCGTCGCCGCGGCGACGGTGGCCGGTGCCCTCTGCCGCATCGTGCTCGGCGTGCATTGGCTGACCGACACCGCGGGATCCGTACTCGCCGTGGGCGGTGTCGGCCTGATCGCGGCGGCCGGGCTGGGCCTGCTCCCCCTGCCGAAAGACCCGGCGTAGTGTCGCTGACGTGAGCTCTTCGACCACGTCATGCCGCGCCGCCACCGAGCCCGTCGACGTCCGCGAGATCGGGACGATCGACTACACCGAAGCCTGGGAACTCCAGCGAAAGCACGTGACGGCCCGTGCCGACGGTGACGGCCCGGACACCATGCTGCTGCTGGAGCACCCGTCGGTGTACACCGCGGGCAAGCGCACCGAAGCCGAGGACCGGCCGACCGACGGCACCCCGGTGATCGACGTCGACCGCGGCGGCAAGATCACCTGGCACGGGCCGGGTCAGCTGGTCGGCTACCCGATCGTCAAACTCGCCGACCCGATCGACGTCGTGCACTACGTGCGGCGTCTCGAAGAGGCCCTGATCACCGTCTGCGACCAGCTCGGCGTGCACACCGGCCGGGTCGAGGGCCGCAGCGGCGTCTGGATCCCCGCCGACGACCGCGGCCCGGAGCGGAAGATCGCCGCGATCGGCATCCGCGTCCAGCGCGGCGTGACCATGCACGGTTTCGAGCTGAACTGCAACGCCGACCTCGGCGCCTTCGACAAGATCGTCCCGTGCGGCATCCGGGACGCGGGCGTGACGTCGCTTTCCTACGAACTCGACCGCGAGGTCACCGTGGCGTCGGTGCTGCCGATGGCCCGCGAAGCCGTGCTCGCGGCGCTGGAAGGCGACCTGCCGGTGAGCGACGAACGCTGGCTGCCGCGACCCGAGGCCCCCGCCGCCCCCGGCGTCACCTTCGCCCTCCAGAACTAGCGACTCGTGAGTGGTAAGGACGGTTAGAACCGTCCTTACCACTCACGAGGCTCAGTCCAGCTGAGGAGCGACCTCGGAAGCGATCAGCTCGATCTGGTCCAGATCCGAGAGGTCCAGCAGCTGCAGGTAGAGCCGGGTGATCCCGGTCTTCTCCCGCCACTGCCCGACCTTCTCGACGACCTCCGACGGCGTCCCCGCGAGCCCGTTCTCCCGCAGCTCGGACACCTCGCGCCCGAGCACCGAAGCGCGCTTCGCGACCTCGGCGTCGTCACGGCCCACGGCCACGACGAGCGCGGCCGAGCGGATGATCTCCTTGGGGTCGCGGCCGATCTCGCGGGCGGCGTCGTCGACGCGGCCGAACTGCGCCGCGGCGACGTCCGGTCCCACGAACGGCAGGTTGAACTCGTCCGCGTAGCGGGCGGCGAGCGCAGGAGTGCGCTTCTTGCCGCCACCGCCGATGATCACCGGCGGCCGGGGCCGCTGCGCCGGCTTCGGCAGGCCCGGCGAGTCGACGAGCTTGTAGTGCTCGCCGTCGAAGGAGAACGTCTCCCCCTCCGGCGTTTCCCACAGCCCGGTGACGACCGCGAGCTGCTCGGCGTAGCGGTCGAAGCGCTCCTTGATCGGCGGCAGGTCGAGGCCGTACGCGGTGTGCTCGTCGTCGTACCAGCCGGAACCGAGGCCGAGTTCGACGCGGCCGCCCGACATCTGGTCCACCTGCGCGACCGAGATCGCGAGCACCGACGGATGCCGGAAGGTGGCGGCGGTGACCAGGGTGCCCAGCCGCACGCGGCGGGTCTCACGGGCGAGACCCGCGAGGGTGATCCACGCGTCGGTCGGCCCCGGCAGCCCGGTCGCCGAACCCATCTTCAGGTAGTGATCGCTGCGGAAGAAGGCGTCGTAGCCCGCGTCCTCGGTGGCCTTCGCCACCCGGAGCAGGTCTTCGTAACTGGCCCCTTGCTGGGGCTCGGTAAAGATCCTGAGGTCCACGAAAGCCACCCTAGCTACGGCGCGGTCAGCTCGCTTTCCCATGCTCGGCGGGCGGGACACGACGGAATCCGACGAGCAGCCGCACCAGGACCTCTTCGACCTGGGCGCTGACCTTCTTCGGCTCCGGCGAACTCGCGATCTCGATGGCGGCACTGGACAACGCGCCGAACAGCAGCCGCGCGGTGACGTCCACCGGGACGTCGTCGACCTCGCCGACCTCGATGAGCGACTGGATCCCGGTGCGGACCAGGCCGAAGCTGCACCGCTCCTCCGCCTCACGCCAGCGCTCCCAGCCCATCACCACCGGCGCCTCGTGGATCGCGATGCGCTGGTACGCCGGGTCGAGGCAGCTCTGCAGGAAGCCGCGCAGCCCGGAAAGCGCCCGCTCCCACGGTGAGGCCGGTCCGTTCATGATCTTTTCGAGCCGGTCGAAGACCTGGCTCTCGACCGTGTCGAAGGCAGCCTCGAACAGCGCCTGTTTACCACTGAAATGGTGGTAGAGCGCGCCCTTCGTCACCCTGGCCCGTTTGGCGATCTCGTCGAGAGACGTGCCGGCGTACCCGCGTTTGGTGAACAGCTCCACGGCACTCTCGACGAGCGCCGACCGGGTGGACTCGGAATAGTCCAGCCGCCTTGACCTCAATGTCGCCACCTTCACAACTTTACGCCGCCGGTCCCACTCCATACCCATGGTATGTTGGCTGCTGTCAGGTCCGTACCGGGAGTATGCCGCAAACCTGCGGTATGAACCGGGTCACGGAGGGGAGCCCACATCATGAGCTGGAACGACTTCTACCAGCGGCGCGACATCCTCGAAGCCGCACTGCGCCAGGCGGGTCACCACCCGTCCGACGCGATCTCACTCGAAGAAATCCCTGGCGCCACCAAGTACTTCGCGACCGAGGAAGAGCTTCTGGTCGCGCTCCGGTACAAGTGGAACCAGGTACTCGCCGGTCGTCTCCGCGCCGAGATGACCGATCCGGACTACGCCGACCAGGACCTCGCGCTCGACCGGGTCGAAGCCGTCACCCGCGCCTGGAACAGCGCCACCGCCGAACACGAGACCCTCCGCGCCGTTCTCGACGCGGCTCTCGACCGGTGCCCCGCGCTGATCCCGGGCCACGAGGCCGAACTGCGCATGCTCGCGCTGACGGCAGGGCTGGCCGACGGCGACGAGCCCGCCGACGAGATCACCAAGGTCGGCAGCGCGTTCGCCGCCCTGCTCCGGCACGGACGGCACGCGAAGCCCGCCCGCCGCCGCAGCCCCATGGGTCACCTGCTCCGTTTGCTCGCGCCGAGCGCCTGATCCGGCGTAGCGGCCCCGCCGACGATGTAGTTAGGTACCGACATGGCTGCTCACGCGCGCTGGACCGAGGCCGACATCCCGGATCAGACCGGCCGGACCGTGTTCGTCACGGGGGCGAACTCGGGGCTCGGGCTGCGCATGTCCGAGGTGCTCGCGGGCAAGGGGGCCCGCGTGCTGCTCGGCTGCCGTTCGCCGGAGCGCGGCGCCAAGGCGCTGGAACAGGTCCGCGCAGCCGCGACCGGGGAAGCGCCCGAACTGGTCCGGCTGGATCTCGCCGACCTCGAGTCGGTCCGCGAAGCCGCGAAGAAGGTCCAGGAGCTCACGGCCGGCAAGCTCGACGTCCTGGTCAACAACGCGGGCGTGATGGCGACTCCGCGCGGCCACACCAAGGACGGCTTCGAAACCCAGTTCGGCACGAACCATCTCGGGCACGCGGTGCTGACCTGGCTGCTGATGCCGTCCCTGCGCAAGGGTTCCGGAGCGCGTGTCGTCACCCTGTCGAGTGTCGCGGCCACAGGCGCGCGCATCGACATCGCGGACCCGAACTTCGAGCGCCGGATGTACAACCCGGGCTCGGCCTACGGCCAGTCGAAACTCTCCAATCAGGTGTTCGCGCTCGAACTCGACCGCAGGCTGCGCGCCGCGGGGGACGACGTCATCAGCGTGGCGGCGCATCCGGGCTACACCTGGACCGGGCTCGGTTCGGGCATGGCCCGTTCCTATCGCAATCCCGTGGTGCGCGCGCTCGTCGCCGGCGGCAACCGGATCGGCGAGATCTTCATCGCGCAGAACGCCCGCCAGGGCACGCTCCCGCAGCTGTTCGCGGCGACTTCCCCCGAGGTCGAAGGCGGCGATTACATCGGCCCGCGCGGGCTCGGCGGGCTTCGCGGCGCGCCGGTCAAGGTGCGGCCTTTGGCCGCCGCGAAGAGCGAGTCGCTCGGCGCCGCGTTGTGGGACGTGACCACCAAGTTGACGGGCGTCACCCCCGACCCCGCGTGAGCGGCGGCCACTGCTCCGGCGGGCGTAGGGTGGCGGTGTGAGTGCTGCCCCAGATGGCCGCAAGCTGTTGCGGCTCGAGGTCCGGAATTCCCAGACTCCCATCGAAAAGAAGCCGTCGTGGATCAAGACGCGCGCGCGGATGGGTCCGGAGTTCACCGAACTCAAAGGCCTGGTGCGCCGCGAAGGCCTCCACACCGTCTGCGAAGAAGCCGGCTGTCCCAACATCTACGAATGCTGGGAAGACCGTGAGGCCACGTTCCTGATCGGTGGGGACCAATGCACGCGGCGTTGCGACTTCTGTCAGATCGACACCGGCAAGCCCGCCGCGCTGGACCGCACCGAGCCGCGCAAGGTCGCCGAAAGCGTTCAGGCCATGGGCCTGCGCTACTCGACGGTCACCGGCGTCGCGCGTGACGACTTGGAAGACGGTGGCGCGTGGCTGTACGCCGAAACCGTGCGCCAGATCCACGCGCTGAATCCGGGCACCGGTGTCGAACTGCTGATCCCCGACTTCAACGCCGACCCCGACCAGCTCGCCGAAGTCTTCGGCTCCCGCCCCGAGGTGCTCGCGCACAACGTGGAGACGGTGCCGCGGATCTTCAAGCGGATCCGGCCTGGTTTCCGGTACGCACGGTCGCTCGAAGTCATCACCCGCGCTCGCGAGGCCGGTCTGGTGACGAAGTCGAACCTGATCCTGGGCATGGGCGAGACCCCGGAAGAGGTCGCTCCGGCGATGAAGGACCTGGTCGACGCGGGCTGCGAGATCCTGACGATCACCCAGTACCTGCGCCCCTCGCCCCGCCACCACCCGGTGGACCGGTGGGTCAAGCCCGAAGAATTCGTCGAGCACTCGAACGCCGCCGAGGCGATGGGCTTCGCCGGCGTGATGGCCGGGCCGCTGGTCCGTTCCTCGTACCGCGCCGGTCGCCTGTTCGCCCAGACGAAGGCCCACCGCGGTGAGCCGCTGTCGGAGAACTTGGCCCATCTCGCCGCCGAAGGGCCCGCCGCGCAGGAAGCCAGCTCCCTGCTGGCCAGGTGACTCCGGTCACCCTCTTCGCGACATCGCCACCCACCAGGTCACGAATCAGTAAAGTGACCTGGTGGCGTTGGTAACTGATCTTCTGAACTGGCTGCAGAGTCTCCCGGAACCGGGACTGGTCGCGGCGACCGGCGGACTGGTGTTCGCCGAATGCACCATCGGGCTCGGCTTCATCGCCCCCGGTGAATCGGGGCTGCTGGTCGCGGCCACGACGGCGACGTCGGTCTCGCGTTTCCTGACTCTGTGGGCCGTCGTGACGGTCTGTGCCGCGCTCGGCGATTCGCTCGGCTACGCGATCGGCAAACGGTTCGGTCCGCGTCTGCGCGAGACGAAACTGATCCGCAAGTACGGCCTCGACGCCTGGGACAAGGCGACGGGGGTGCTCGAACGGCGAGGCGCGTGGGCGGTGTTCTTCGCGCGGTTCCTCCCGGTGATCCGCACGCTGACCCCGGCGGCGTCGGGCACGTCGGGTCTGCCCTTCCGCAAGTTCCTGCCCGCCGCCGCGGCGGGCGCGGCCTGCTGGTCGGCCATCCACATCGGCATCGGCGCCGCTCTCGGCGAGGCCGCCAAGAAGGTCGAGGGCGTGCTCAACACCGGCGGCCTGGTGATCGTCGGCGTCCTGGTCGGCGTCGCGGTGTTCTTCCTGCTGCGCTACAAGAAGAAGAGGGCGCTCGGCATCACGGCCGAGGAAGCCACCCCGGCGAAGGTCGGCGCGGACGACTAGATTCCGGGGCATGGCCGCCCTGAACCTGCCCCAGCCCCTCGGTTTCGTCCTCGGTGGCGGCGGCAGTCTCGGGGCCATGCAGGTCGGGATGCTGCGTGCCCTGACCGAAGCCGGGATCACCCCGGACCTCGTCGTCGGCACCTCGGTGGGTTCGCTGAACGCCGCCGTGCTCGCCCTCGGGGGTGAATCGGGTGACCGGCTGGACCGGATCTGGTCGCGGATGACGCGGCACGAGGCGTTCCCCGGTGGCGTGCTCAGCCAGGTGCGGACGCTGCGGCACAGCAAGACCAATCTGTTCCCCAACACCGGTCTCGCCGCGATCGTCGACGAGCACATCGGCGAGGGCGCCCGGTTCGAGGATCTCGCGCTGCCATTGGGAGTCGTCGCGACGGACGTCGACACCGCCGAGCCGCTCCTCATCCGCTCAGGGCCTGTTCTGGCGCCGCTGCTGGCCAGCTGCGCGATCCCGGGGATCTATCCGCCGGTACCGTTCGGGGAGCGCATGCTCTACGACGGCGGGCTGGTCGCCAACGTGCCGATGCGCCAGGCGCTCGCCATGGGCGCGAAATCGCTCGTCGTCCTCGACTGCGCCTTCCCCGGCAAAATGCCCGGCACCCCGCAGACCTTCGCCGAGGTGCTGATGTTCACCGCGATGATCAGCATGCGGAACCAGGCGGTCCTGGAGGCGCCGATCGCCGCGGCCGAAGTGCCCGTGGTCTACGTGCCCGGGCCGAAACCGGTGCGGGTGAGCCCCCTCGACTTCAGCCACACCAAGACACTCACCGCCGAGGCTTATGAGGCAGCGAAGACCTATTTGGGCGAATTGAGTGTCGATGGCCCCGGTCTTTATGGTGCCCCTGGTCTCGTCGTGGATTGACAGGCAACCATCCGGCATCGATCACGTCTTCTTCGTCGCGTAGTTTTGAAAGAGAACTTTCCGCTGATAGCGCGACGTAGCTGGTTACATTCAAGAGAGAACCTCATGTTTCCCAAGAAGACATTACTTTCGACGGCCGGAATACTGGCCGCGGCAGTGCTGCTCTCGTCCTGCTCGCCTTCGGGCGGCACCAATTCCCCCAGCGCCGACACCGAGTCGGACACGAGCCCGGTTTCGGTGGACATCGATCCGGCAGGCGGGGCGAACGTCAATCCGGCGACGCCGGTGGTGGTCAAGGTCGAGCACGGCAAGCTGCTCGACGTCACCGTCACCAACGCCGACAAGGGCAACCAGGTGAAGGGCGAGCTGGCGAGCGACGGGCTCAGCTGGAAGACCACCGAACCGCTCGGCTACGGCAGCACCTACAAGATCGTGGCGCATGCCCAGGGCACCGACGGGAAGCCTGTCGAGCAGCAGAGCAGGGTCTCCACCCTGAGCCCGAAGCAGCAAGCGAACCCGAACCTCATCCCGGCCCCCGCGGCGGTGGCGTCCGCCGGCGTCGGCGTCGGGCAGCCGATCGTGTTCGCCTTCGGCCAGCCGGTGAAGAACAAGGCCGAGGTGGAGAAAAAGCTGTCCGTGGAGTCCACGCCGAAGCAGGAGGGCTCCTGGTACTGGATCGACGACAAGAACGTCCACTACCGCCCCAAGGAGTACTGGCGGCCGGGGACGACGCTCAAGGTGTCGGCGATGATCTACGGCGTCGATTTCGGCAATGGCGTGTACGGCGCGACCGATCGCACCGAAACGTACAAAGTGCACGATTCCTGGGTCGCGAAGGCCGACGGCAACACCGAGCAGATGCAGATCTTCCACAACGGCACGCTGGCGAAATCGATGCCCATTTCCATGGGCAAAGACGCCACGCCGACACATTTGGGCGCACACGTCATTTCGGACAAACACGAGAATTACGTGATGGACTCGTGCACCTACGGCGTCTGCCAGGGACAGCCGGGGTACTACAAGGCGAACGAGAAATGGTCGCTGCGCATCTCCAACGACGGCGAGTTCGTCCACGAGAACCCGAACAGTGTCGGCGCGCAGGGCAGCTCCAACGTGTCGCACGGCTGCATCAACCTCAACGCCGCCAACGCCCAGTGGTTCTACCAGAACATGGGGCTCGGCGACGTCGTCGAGGTGACCAACTCCGGCGGCCCGCAGCTGCCGGTGTGGGACCTCTACGGCGACTGGTCGAAGTCGTGGGCGGACTGGCAGGCGGGCAGCGCGCTCAAGTAGAGGCATGATGGGCCGGTGACCAGCACCCTGAGCACCGCCCGCTTCCTCGTGGCCGGCGCCGGCCGGGTCGTCGCACTCACCGGCGCCGGGATCTCCACGGACTCGGGGATCCCCGACTTCCGCGGCCCGCAGGGCCTGTGGACCCGCGATCCGACCGCGGAGAAGATGTCGAACCTCAAGGCGTACCAAGGCAGCCGTGAGGTCCGTGAGCGGACCTGGCAGGCGCGGCTGGTGCACCCCGGCTGGGAGGCGACACCGAATGCCGCGCACTACGCGCTCGAGCGCCTTTCGCCGACGCGGATCATCACCCAGAACATCGACCGGCTGCACCAGAAGGCGGGCTCTCCGCCGGAGCGGGTGCTGGAACTCCACGGGACGATGTTCGAGTCCGTCTGCCTGTCCTGTGACGACCACCGGGACATGCGCGCGACGCTGGAGCGGGTCCGCGCGGGCGAGACCGATCCGCCCTGTCTGGTGTGCGGCGGCATCCTCAAATCGGCCACTGTCTCCTTCGGCCAGCACCTGGACCAGAACCTGCTCCGAGCCGCACGGGCCTCCGTCGCCGACAGCGACCTCCTGCTGGTGGCCGGGTCCTCGCTTCGAGTACAGCCGGCCGCCTCGCTGGTGAGCGTCGCTTCGCGATCCGGGTCCGCCGTGGTGATCTGCAACGGCTCCGAAACGCCCTACGACTCCATGGCTTCCGCCGTCGTCCGCGGCCCCCTCAGCGAAACCCTCCCCGCCCTTACCCCGTAACTCGCGTGTTCAGGGGCGTCATTCGCGTGATGGAACCTGTAACTCGCGTGCTTGAGCGCGTAACTCGCGTGTCCAGATGGACGACTCGCGTGCTTGGGTGGACGACACGCGTGATCAGGGGGACGACACGGTCCACGCCCCCCCCAGATCGCTGTGTCGTCCGTCTGATCACGTGTGTCGTCCGTCTGATCACGTGAGTTACGTGTCTGATCACGTGAGTTACGCGCTCAAGCACGTGAATGACGTCCCGGATCACGGGTGTGGCGGGTTCGGTCACGGGTGTGGCGGGGTGTGGACATGAGAAAAAGGACCCAGGTCGGGAGAACTCTGGGTTCTCGACCGACCTGGGTCCTTTTTTAATGTTAGTCCGGCGGTGTCCTACTCTCCCACAACCCTTCGGTTGCAGTACCATCGGCGCTGTCAGGCTTAGCTTCCGGGTTCGGAATGGGACCGGGC